>NZ_KQ970788.1:0-291805 GCF_001579525.1 Streptococcus oralis
CGAATTACTATGGGTAAGTTGTTAGAAACAATATCTTGTTATGGAATTTGTAGAGTAGTATGAGTCTATTCTAGATTGAAAGAATGGTCAACCAATTTTAAACCAATTCATTGATAGAAGTGAAATCTCTACCCAGGCCTTGGGCAACTGGGAGGCTGGTCAAGTAACCTTGATAAGTGGTCACACCTTGACGCAAGCCCTCATCTTCAGAGATTGCATGTGCGAATCCTTTGCCAGCAAGAGCTTCGATATAAGGAAGAGTGACATTGGTTAGGGCGATGGTTGAAGTACGGGCAACCGCACCAGGGATATTAGCAACGGCATAGTGGAGAACACCGTATTTTTCATAGACAGGTTCATCGTGCGTTGTCACACGGTCAGCTGTCTCGATAACACCACCTTGGTCAACGGCAACATCAACGATGACAGAGCCTGGACGCATTTGTTTGACCATCTCATCTGTCACCAATTTCGGTGCTTTGGCACCAGGGATGAGCACCGCTCCAATCACTACATCAGCATCTCTCACACTTGCTTCGATATTGAAAGAATTAGACATAAGAGTTTGGATTTGGTTTCCAAAGACTTCTTCTAGAATTGAGAGACGCTTAGCACTGATATCTAAAATAGTCACTTGAGCACCAAGACCAAGGGCGATGCGGGCAGCATGTGTACCGACGACACCACCACCGATGATGGTTACTTTTCCTTTTGGAACGCCTGGTACACCACCTAGTAGGACACCAGAACCACCAGCTTGCTTAGTAAGGAAGTGGGCTCCGATTTGAACAGCCATACGACCTGCAACCTCACTCATAGGAACGAGGAGAGGTAGTTGTCCTTGATTGTCACGAACAGTTTCATAGGCAATTCCTGTTGTTTTTGCTGCTAACATAGCATCTGCTAATTCTGGAGCAGCGGCCATGTGCAAGTAGGTGAAGAGGAGAAGATCGTCGCGCAAATAACCATATTCAGAAGCTAGTGGTTCTTTTACTTTTACGACCAACTCGGCAGCCCATGCTTCAGCAGCAGTAGCGACAATCTCAGCTCCTTGCTTTTGATAGTCCGCATCAGTAAATCCTGAACCGAGACCAGCATTTGTTTCGATGAGGACACGATGTCCACGGCTGACTAAACTATGGACGCCAGCAGGAGTGAGGGCAACGCGGTTTTCGTTATTTTTAATTTCTTTTGGGATTCCGATTAACATAGAGATAACCTACCTTTCAATTGACGGGATTGTTTTAGTTGTCACATTTCAGTTCATAAATCAAAAATGTGATGGTTTTATTGTATATGAAACCGCTTCAAAAATCAAGAAAAACTTGTCATTCAAATTTATTTATGCTAGACTAGTGAGAATCAAGCTCTAATGGAGGGAAAAGTATGGAATCAATATTTGTTAAATTTTCCAAGTATCCAACTATAGAAACGGAGCGTTTATTGCTCCGACCTGTAACCTTGGACGATGCAGAAGCTATGTTTGAGTATGCCTCAGACAGAGAAAATACACGCTACACTTTTCCAACAAATCAAAGCTTAGAAGAAACTAAGAACAACATCGCTCAGTTTTACTTGGCTAATCTCTTGGGACGGTGGGGAATCGAACTAAAAAGCAATGGTCAGTTTATCGGTACCATTGATTTGCACAAGATTGATACTGTTCTTAAGAAGGCAGCTATTGGCTACATTATCAATAAAAAGTATTGGAATCAAGGATTGACGACAGAAGCCAATCGTGCCGTGATTGAACTGGCTTTTGAGAAGATTGGAATGAACAAGTTGACCGCTCTTCACGACAAGGACAATCCCGCATCAGGAAAGGTCATGGAGAAATCAGGTATGCTCTTTTCCCACGAAGACCCCTATGCCAGAATGGATAATAAAGAACCAGGTCGAATCATCACAAGAGTTCATTATGTCTTGACTAAGGAAGACTATTTTGCAAATAAATAAGCAGTTGAAAAGAAATTTTCGACTGTTTTTTTCTTTCTCTTGCGAATAATATAAGAGAGGAGAAAATATGGAAGCAATTATCGAGAAAATCAAAGAGTATAAAATCATTGTCATCTGTGCAGGTTTGGGCTTGGCCTTGGGCGGATTTTTCCTACTAAAGCCAACTTCACAAACATCTGTGAAAGAAACAAATTTGCAGGCTGAAGTTGCAGCTGTTTCAAAGGATTCATCATCTGAAAAAGAAGTGAAGAAGGAAGAAAAGGACGAATCTCCTGAACAAGATCTAATCACAGTAGATGTCAAAGGTGCTGTCAGATCACCAGGGATTTATGATTTGCCAGTTGGCAGTAGGGTTCATGATGCCGTTCAGAAGGCAGGTGGCTTGACAGAGGAGGCAGATAGTAAATCGCTCAATCTCGCTCAGAAAGTCAGTGACGAGGCTCTGGTCTACGTTCCGAGTAAGGGGGAAGAAGCAACTAGTCAGCAGACTACCTCTGGAACGTCTCCTTCGACAAGTAAAGAAAAGAAGGTCAACCTAAATAAAGCTAGTCTGGAAGAACTCAAGCAGGTCAAAGGTTTGGGAGGAAAACGAGCCCAGGATATTATCGACCATCGTGAGGCAAATGGCAAATTCAAGTCAGTAGATGAACTCAAGAAAGTCTCTGGCATTGGTGCAAAGACCATAGAAAAGTTAAAAGACTATGTTACAGTGGATTAAGAGTCTTCCTAGCCCCTTAATCTATCTGGGTGTTCTATTACTTTGGCTTTACTACGCTATTTTCTCAGCGTCCTATCTTGCTTTACTAGGCTTTGTTTTTTTGCTGCTCTGTCTCTTTTTTCAATTTCCTTGGAAATCTGCAGGCAAAGTTCTAGCGATTTGTGGAGCCTTTGGCTTTTGGTTTCTGTTTCAAAACTGGCAACAGACACAAGCTAGTCAAGACTTAGTCGCTTATGTTGAAAAGGTGAGGATTTTACCAGATACTATCAAAGTAAATGGAGACAGTCTGTCCTTTCGGGGCAAGGCTGACGGCCGTACCTTCCAAGTTTACTATAAACTCCAGTCCGAGGAGGAGAAAGAGCAATTTCAAGCCTTGACAGAGCTCTATGAGATTGAACTAGAAGGAAAACTTTCCGAGCCAGAAGGCCAGAGGAATTTTGGTGGCTTTAACTATCAAGCCTACCTGAAGACTCAGGGGATTTACCAGACATTGACTATCAAGAACATCCAGTCACTTAAAAAGGTTAGCAGTTGGGATATAGGAGAAAATCTGTCTAGTTTACGTCGAAAGGCTGTAGTTTGGATCAAGACGCACTTTCCAGACCCTATGCGCAACTATATGACAGGGCTCTTGCTGGGACATCTAGATACGGACTTTGAGGAAATGAATGAGCTCTATTCCAGTCTTGGAATTATCCATCTATTTGCCTTGTCAGGTATGCAAGTGGGCTTCTTTATGGATGCCTTTAAGAAACTCCTCTTGCGATTGGGCTTGACCCAAGAAAAGTTGAAGTGGCTAACTTATCCCTTTTCTCTTATCTATGCAGGTCTGACAGGATTTTCAGCTTCGGTCATTCGCAGTCTCTTGCAAAAGTTACTGGCCCAACATGGTATTAAGGGCTTGGATAATTTTGCTTTAACGGTGCTTGTCCTCTTTATCATCATGCCCAACTTTTTCTTGACAGCAGGAGGAGTCTTGTCTTGCGCTTATGCTTTTATCTTAACCATGACTAGCAAAGAAGGGGAGGGACTCAAGGCTGTTGCTAGAGAAAGTCTGGTCATTTCCTTGGGAATATTGCCTATTCTATCCTTCTATTTTGCAGAATTTCAGCCTTGGTCTATCCTTTTGACCTTTGTATTTTCCTTTCTGTTTGATGTGGTCTTTTTGCCACTTTTGTCCATCTTATTTATTCTGTCTTTTGTTTACCCAGTCACTCAGTTTAACTTTGTCTTTGAGTGGTTGGAGAACATCATTCGCTTGGTATCGCAGCTGGCAAGCAGGCCTCTGGTCTTTGGTCAACCCAACGCATGGTTGTTGATTCTACTGTTAGTTTCATTAGCCTTGGTCTATGACATGAGGAAAAACATCAAAAGACTAGCAGGATTTAGTCTCTTTATTGTGGGTCTCTTTTTCTTGACCAAGCATCCACTTGAAAATGAAATCACCATGCTGGATGTAGGGCAGGGAGAAAGCATTTTTCTAAGGGATGTAACTGGTAAAACCATCCTCATAGATGTCGGTGGCAGGGCAGAGTCTGATAAGAAAATCGATAAATGGCAAGAAAAGGCGACGACCAGCAATGCTCAGCGCACCTTGATTCCCTATCTAAAAAGTCGAGGAGTAGATAAGATTGATCAGCTGATTTTGACCGACACAGATAAAGAACATGTTGGAGATTTGCTGGAGGTGACCAAGGCTTTCCATGTCGGGGAAATTTTAGTATCAAAAGGAAGTTTGACACAGAAGGAATTTGTGGCAGAACTACAAGCGACTCAAACCAAGGTACGCAGTGTGACAGCAGGGGAGAATTTACCGATTTTTGGCAGTTACTTAGAAGTCCTATCTCCAAGGAAGATTGGAGATGGAAGTTATGATGATTCACTCCTTCTTTATGGAAAACTCTTGGATAAGCACTTTCTCTTCACTGGAAACTTGAAGGAGAAGGGAGAGAAGGAACTTTTAAAGCAATACCCTAACTTAGAGGTGGATATCTTGAAAGCAGGCCAGCATGGTGCTAAAACCTCATCAAATCCAGCTTTCCTAGAAAAACTCAAACCAGAAATTACTTTCATTTCAGTTGGAAAAAATAATCGTGCCAAACTCCCTCATCAGGAAACCTTGACACAACTGGAAAATATCAAGAGTAAGATTTACCGAACTGACCAGCAAGGAGCTATCCGCTTTAAAGGATGGAATAGTTGGCGAATTGAAACGGTTCGATAAAATAGACAAACTTTTCGAAAAATTGACTTTTTATCTTGACAAGGAATAGAAAACTTGGTATCATATAAAAGTTGAGAAAAGCAGAAGTGAGAGCTTCTCGCCTTGTGACATCAAGTTGCCTGGCCCTACGGATGAAAAGTTTCTAAGAAACGCTATCATAACGTGCGGGCTTGTATCATTACGAGTCCGCTATTGTTTTTCTCTAATAATAAAAAAGAGGTGAAAACCATAGCAAAGCAAGACTTATTCATCAATGATGAAATTCGTGTACGTGAAGTTCGCTTGATCGGTCTTGAGGGAGAACAGCTAGGCATCAAGCCACTCAGCGAAGCGCAAGCATTGGCTGATAGTGCAAATGTTGACTTAGTATTGATTCAACCCCAAGCAAAACCACCTGTTGCTAAAATTATGGACTACGGTAAGTTCAAATTTGAGTATCAGAAAAAGCAAAAAGAACAACGTAAAAAACAAAGTGTTGTTACTGTGAAAGAGGTTCGTCTGAGTCCAACTATTGACAAGGGTGACTTTGACACAAAACTTCGCAATGCACGCAAGTTCCTTGAAAAAGGAAATAAAGTTAAGGTATCCATTCGCTTTAAAGGGCGTATGATCACCCATAAAGAGATTGGTGCAAAAGTTTTAGCCGAGTTTGCTGAAGCAACACAAGATATTGCGATCATCGAACAACGAGCTAAGATGGATGGACGCCAAATGTTCATGCAGTTGGCGCCAGCAACTGACAAAAAATAAGTGTCAGTAAGTTAAACAAAGGAGAAAAAATCATGCCAAAACAAAAAACACACCGCGCATCAGCTAAACGTTTCAAACGTACAGGTTCTGGTGGACTTAAACGTTTCCGTGCTTACACTTCTCACCGTTTCCACGGAAAAACTAAGAAACAACGTCGTCATCTTCGTAAAGCATCTATGGTGCATTCAGGAGATTTCAAACGTATCAAAGCAATGCTTACTCGCTTGAAATAATAGCCTAACAGTAAGTAAACAATTCTAGGAAATATTTGGAGGAAATAAAACATGGCACGTGTTAAAGGTGGCGTTGTATCACGCAAACGTCGTAAACGTATTCTTAAATTAGCAAAAGGTTACTATGGAGCTAAACACATCTTGTTCCGTACTGCAAAAGAACAAGTAATGAACTCTTACTACTATGCATACCGTGACCGTCGTCAGAAAAAACGTGACTTCCGTAAATTGTGGATCACTCGTATCAATGCGGCAGCTCGTTTGAACGGACTTTCATACTCACAATTGATGCATGGTTTGAAATTGGCTGAAATCGAAGTTAACCGTAAAATGCTTGCTGACTTGGCTGTTAACGATGCAGCAGCTTTCACAGCTCTTGCAGATGCAGCTAAAGCAAAACTTGGTAAATAATGACAAACTGTTTCATTCTTACTCTTGTGGTTTTTACCGCAGGAGTAAGGTGAAACTTTTTTGTTTTTCTTAAATGATTTTCTATTTTAGAGAGCAAATCACAGATTTTTTCAAAGAAAATAGGATATTTCTTGTATAATAGGAATATCTAAAAAGATTTGGAGTTAGAAGAAGATGATAGTTGGTATTGATTTAGGAACGACTAATTCTTTAGTAGGGGTTTATCAAGATGGTCAGGTTAAGTTGATTCCCAATGCTTTTGGTGAGTATTTGACGCCTTCTGTTGTGGCTTTGGATGACAATGATGAGATTATAGTTGGAAAAATTGCCAAGGAACGCTTGGTGACACACCCAGATAAGACGGTTTCACAGTTTAAGCGTTTTATGGGGACCAAACATGAGTTGACGCTAGGAAATCGAGCATATAAGGCTGAAGAATTAAGCTCCTTTATCATTCGAAAGTTGGTAGATGATGCAGAGACCTATCTTGGAGAAAAGGTCGAGGAAGTGATTGTCAGTGTACCAGCCTATTTCAACGATGCTCAACGCTATGCGACCAAACTAGCAGGAAAATTTGCTGGAGTTCAGATTGACCGGATTATCAATGAACCCTCCGCAGCGGCTCTTGCTAAAAGATCTATGGTAAACCAAGAAGATCAATCTTTTATTGTAGTTGATTTTGGCGGTGGGACTCTTGATATTTCAGTTGTAGAGCTTTTTGATAACATTGTCGAAATCGTGTCGATTGCAGGGGACAATCGTTTGGGAGGAGAAGACTTTACTGCGGCTATTGCTGAGGAATTTTTAGCCTCCAACCAATTAACCAAGGATACGATTTCCCGAGAATTTTATAGTAAAATTCTGGTACAGGCTGAAAAGACAAAGCTGGAACTTAATGATAAAGAAGAAGTGAAGATGACAGTGATGGACCAAGATCAGGAATACTTTTTAGACTTGAGCTACCAGCGCTTTTATGAACTTTGTCAACCGCTGCTGGCTCGTGTTAAGGCTGTTTTGGACCGTGCCTTGATGGATGCACGCTATAGCTATGTATCATCAGATAACTTTGTTCTTGTTGGTGGGACTTCGAAACTCCGCTTGGTTCAGGACTTTTTATCCTACTGTATCAATCAAATGGTTCAGGTATCTGATGATCCTGATCGGATGATTGCGAGAGGTTGTGCCCTTTTAGCAGGAATAAAAGAACGGAAGGGTGAGATACGAGATTTGCTACTGTCTGATATTTGTCCTTTTACACTAGGGATTGAGATAGTTGGAGACCGTTTTTCACCGATTATTGAGCGAAATTCCACCCTACCTGCTTCACGCATTGAGCAGTATTATACTGCTGAATTGGGACAGAGCCAAGTCAAGATAAAGGTCTATCAAGGTGAGATGATGAAGGCTTCACAAAATCTCTTCTTAGGTGAATTAGAAGTTCCCGTACCTGTGAATACTCGCGAAAAAGAAAGTTTAACAGTTCGTTTTACCTATGATTTAAATGGAATTTTGGATGTAGAAGTGAAAATTGATTCCACACAGGAAATCTTTAGTCATGTTATTCTCCAAGATAGTGTTACTCTGACAGAAAAGGAAATCAAGGCTAAGCAAGCAGAGTTGACTCGCTATAAGATCAATGCTCAAGAAACAGAGGTTTATCGTTTCTTGATTGAAAAAGCGAATCGTGTGTACAGTATGCTTTTGGGAAAAAGAAGGGAAGAACTGATGGCATCAACTAGACAATTTGAAGAAGAAGTGAACCAAGCTTCTATGTACCATCTACCTAAACTCTATCAATCATTTTCAAACTATTTAGACTTCCTAGAGCGAGGACTGTAAAAAGGAGACCTTATGAATATATGGGAAACTTTAGGGATAGAGCCAACGACTGACGTCAAGCTTATTAGAAGGCGTTATGCTGAACTGGTTCGGCTCTATCACCCAGAAGACCAGCCAGAAATTTACCAAGAAATTGTTGAAGCTTACCAAAAAGCCTTGACTTATGCGAGGTCTAGAAATACAAGACCAGAAAATAGCCTAAGAAAAGCGAGTGACTCTCAAGAGGCTACTGAACTTGAAGAAGAGGCGAATGAAAAGACTAAGTCTAGTCTCAACTTTGAAAACTTGACTGAAGAAACGAAGACTGAGAACGAAGAGTCTGAAAGATCTAGTCTTGATTTCAGTGATTATCAGCAATCAACTGATAAAACCAGCGATTCCTTTAATTTTGAAACTTTTAAAGCAGAAGAGGATGAGCCAAAGTCCACCCTTGACTTTAGTAGTTATAATGAAGCAGCCTATTTAATTCGAAATGCGATTGAAAGTATTGTTGGGAATAATGACTATAACCTAGAGGAACAAGAACATCTATGGCGTCAGTTTTTTCATCAGTATCAGTATGATATGGACATTGTTCAATCCGTTTTAGAGGAAATGGATGTTTATATTTTCAACAAATCGGAGCAATTTTCTATCGTCATTCCTTTGCTGGAAGACTATGTACCCGACTTTCGATACTGGGGATATTACTATAAACTGAAGCATTGGAAGGTTAAAAGAGCTACTGCAAACAAAAATGGAGAACCTCTAGAAGCGGCGAAAAAAGAAACTGCTAAATTGTATGCTTCTTATCGTTTGTGTCAAGCAATTCTTGAAGATTCCCAAAGAGCTAATCAGATTGGGACTTGGATAAATTTTTTCAGTCAATCATTTTCTCCTAGTACTGTCATTTTTCTCTTGAATAGCAGTAAACAAATAATTACAAGCATTCCAGTTTTAACCTTTATCTTGGAGAAGATTGAACCAGAGACGAGAGAGGAGGATAAAGAAGCCTATGATGAGCTTGTGGTTTACTTAAATGAATTAAATGCAAATACAGATGAACCATTCGATATTCATCGTTATAATCTGCTAAATCCATCGGAGGTTGAGGAAAAACTATATCTCTTAGTATATAATCCATATCAAGACGAGTACAAACTGTTACGTGATTGGCAATACCTTTTTGAATCAGTCAAAGATCACACGCTCCTACTTGATTTGTTAGAAAAGGTGGACGTCTATCCTTTAACCAATGCGAAAGTGTTAGCCCTCGTTCTCCAATTTGTAGAGCGTTACAGCGATGAGGAATCAAATCCTTACCTGAAAAAACTCCATTTCTGGAAGAGTATCCATTCCTATCCTTCAGTGGTAGAGGAGTATGAACTAGACAAAAAGGAAAATTTTGATTACTGGTACAATGAAGGTTATCTTTATATGGATAAGCTCACTAAGAGCGATGAAGATATCAATGATTGGGAAAAGTGGAGAAGCTACTTTAAAGGAAGACCACGCATTCTAACGATTTTACTCCAACAGATCTATAAGGAGTACCATCGGTTTACAGACGGCGAGCTCCTGAGATATGTTTTATCTCCTTTTCCTACTTCTAAAATGGCTCCCCAAATGATGACGGAGGAGACAGACCAGAAACTAGAAGAGATGACAGTTTATGCTTATGAACTTAGTCATCCAAAGGCTAAGCACTCTTATTTGGATTGGAAAAAAAGACAGGTCTTTAAAAATAAGTTTCTTCAGATTTTCTCTGGTCTCTTTACGATTGTAAGTTTGATACTTAGTATTCTAGAGCGACCGGGTTATAATTCATGGGTTCATGCGGGTATGTTTTCTCTCTTTTACGTCTATATGCTAAAATTAAGGAAAACACCGATTGAGGAGGGAGTGACTGCTAGAGGAGAAAAACGGAAATTCTACTACAGCCCCCATCCATGGTTCCTACTAATCTTGCTATTGACCCTCGTCATTCCATCCTTACCGTTTGGTCTCATTGGTGCCCTTATGTTCATTACATTTTTCAGCTTCATCGATGGTTTCCAAGTGAGTCAGGGGCTGAAATGGGATTATTCTTTGGATAAGCTGATTCCTATCGGTATCTTTCTTTCTGCTGGTTTTCTTTCTGCTTTGGTAAATCAAAGCCAGACTATTTCAGGAGTTGCCATAGCTTACTTCCATATTTTTGCAGTCCTTGTGATTTGCTTGTCTTTTACAAGATTTAGTCCTGGATTTCCACCATCTCTGAAGAAAATTTTCATACCAGCGATCTTGGGGCTCCTACTCTTTCAAACGTTGCCCTATATTCACAGCCGTTTAGACAACTTTGATCCAACTATTCTACGAAATGAAACACTGGCTATAACTGTTATCCTCTTGTTAAATGGAATTGCCTTGTCTTATTTTACAAAGGAACAAGGCTTCATGATTGGTGTGAAGAAGGTCTTTATGATTTATGGCTTGCAGATCTTTATTTTCCTAAGAAGACTGTTGCGAATCCTATTTGCACCAAATTCAGTTTTCGGTAATAACTATCATTACAAAGACTTACTACTCATGAACAGCGAATTTACGTTCTACTTCCTCGAGGGACTTTTTGTCCTGATCATGCTTTTACTTATTGGCAATATACGCAAGGAAAATCGTAAAATTGCTGCTTAGAATAAAAGAGTATATAAGAGGACTCTAGTTCAAGTTTCTAGTAAATTTTCCTGAATAAAGGTATAATGGAACTATTAAAACGAAAGAGGTAATGAAAATGGCTTCAAAAATGCTACACACTTGCTTGCGAGTAGAAAACCTTGAAAAATCAATCGCTTTTTATCAAGATGCTTTTGGATTTAAAGAATTACGTCGCAGAGATTTTCCAGATCATGCTTTCACCATTGTCTATCTAGGACTTGAGGGTGATGACTACGAGTTGGAGTTGACCTATAACTATGATCACGGTCCTTACGTGGTAGGGGATGGCTTCGCCCATATCGCCCTCAGTACACCTGACCTTGAGGCGCTTCATCAAGAACATAGCGCGAAAGGCTATGAGGTTACAGAGCCAAAAGGACTACCTGGAACCCCACCAAACTATTACTTTGTCAAGGATCCTGATGGCTACAAGGTCGAAGTCATTCGTGAAAAATAATCGAGTGAAGTCAAGTAGAATGTTCGTTTTCTACTTGACTTTTTTTCTTTGAAAGAGTATACTAATACAAATTTAACCTTTAAGGGGAGTCCAGAGAGACTCACAAGGTGTCAGATAAAAGGGATAAGGGGACTCTCTGTGGAGACTTTTTAAGTGTGCGCATGAGTTCTAGCCTAACCCAACTGAGGCCTTGCATTAGCAAGGCCTTTTCTTTATCTGGTCCCCTTAAATTTAAGGAGGAAAAGTCATGAATCCCACATGTAAGAAACGTTTGGGTGCTATTCGTTTGGAAAGCATGAAGGTGGTCGCACAAGAGGAAATTGCGCCAGCAATCTTTGAATTAGTCCTAGAAGGAGAAATGGTTGAAGCCATGCGAGCAGGCCAATTTCTCCATCTGCGCGTGCCTGATGATGCCCATCTCTTGCGCCGTCCTATTTCAATTTCGTCTATTAACAAGGTCAAGAAGCAGTGTCATCTCATTTATCGGATAGAGGGGGCTGGGACAGCTATTTTTTCAACATTAAGTCAGGGAGATACTCTTGATGTGATGGGGCCTCAGGGAAATGGTTTTGACTTGTCTGATCTGGACGACCAGAGCCAAGTTCTCCTCGTTGGTGGTGGGATTGGTGTTCCGCCCTTGCTCGAAGTAGCCAAGGAATTGCATGCGCGTGGGGTGAAAGTAGTGACAGTCCTCGGTTTTGCCAACAAGGATGCTGTTATTCTTGAAACCGAATTGGTCCAATATGGTCAGGTTTTTGTTACGACAGATGATGGTTCTTATAGCATCAAGGGAAATGTTTCTGTTGTTATCAATGATTTAGGTAGTCAATTTGATGCGGTTTACTCATGTGGGGCACCTGGAATGATGAAGTATATCAATCAAAAATTTTATAATCACCCAAGAGCCTATCTATCTCTAGAATCTCGTATGGCTTGTGGGATGGGGGCTTGCTATGCCTGCGTTCTAAAAGTGCCAGATAGTGAGACGGTCAGTCAACGTGTCTGTGAAGATGGCCCTGTTTTCCGTACAGGAACGGTTGTATTATAAGGAGAAAATCATGACTAAAAATCGTTTACAAGTTTCTCTACCAGGCTTGGATTTGAAAAATCCTATCATACCAGCATCAGGCTGTTTTGGTTTTGGTCAGGAGTATGCCAAGTACTATGATTTAGACCTTTTAGGCTCCATTATGATCAAGGCGACGACACTTGAACCCCGTTTTGGGAATCCAACTCCCAGGGTTGCAGAGACGCCTGCTGGTATGCTCAATGCAATCGGTTTGCAAAATCCTGGTTTAGAAGCTGTTTTAGCTGAAAAACTGCCTTGGTTGGAAAGAGAATATCCAACACTTCCTATCATCGCTAATGTAGCTGGCTTTTCAAAACAAGAGTACGCTACTGTTTCTCGAGGAATTTCTAAGGCTGCAAATGTAAAAGCTATTGAGCTCAATATCTCTTGTCCGAATGTGGATCACGGTAATCATGGACTTTTGATTGGACAAGATCCTGATCTAGCTTATGAAGTGGTAAAAGCAGCTGTGGCAGCCTCTGATGTGCCAGTGTATGTTAAGTTAACCCCTAGTGTAACGGATGTTGTCACCATCGCCAAAGCCGCAGAAGATGCGGGAGCAAGTGGCTTAACCATGATCAATACTCTAGTCGGTATGCGCTTTGACCTCAAAACAAGAAAACCAATCCTAGCCAATGGAACAGGTGGAATGTCTGGACCAGCAGTCTTTCCAGTAGCCCTCAAACTCATCCGCCAAGTCGCCCAAACAACCGATCTTCCCATCATTGGAATGGGGGGAGTGGATTCGGCTGAAGCAGCGCTAGAAATGTATCTGGCTGGTGCCTCTGCCATCGGAGTTGGAACAGCCAACTTTACCAATCCTTATGCCTGTCCTGATATCATCGAACATCTACCAAAAGTCATGGATAAGTATGGCATTAGCAGTTTGGAAGAACTACGCAAGGAAGTCAAAGACAGTCTGAGATAAGCTAGGTCTTCCTTATCGTCAACAAGAAATAGAATCTTCATCAATTTGTAATATTTCCGTCTATTAACTATGTTACAATAGGGTTTAGAAAACGTTATTGGAGCATTTAAATGAAACGATGGAAAGTGGCCCTAGTAAGTGCTGGCTTATTGGGGTGTTTTTTTACTGTAGTGGAGACAGCAAAAGCAGAAGAGGGAACTTGGCAAGGAAAGACCTACCTCAAAGCAGATAGGAAACCAGCAACCAACCAATGGATCTATGACCAAACGCAACAGGCCTGGTTTTATTTAACAGCTGATGGAAATCGTGCTGAGAACGGCTGGTTGACTGTTGGTGGTAAGGATTACTATTTTAACGAAGCTGGAAAATTAGCCACAAAAACGTGGGTTGGCCAGTACTATGTGACTGAAAGTGGTACTAAAGCCAAGGAACAGTGGGTATTTAATCAGGAACAAGAATCCTGGTATTATCTCAAGTCTGATGGTCAGAAAGCTCAAAACGAATGGATTCAACAAGGTCAGGAAAAATATTACCTTAAAGCAGACGGGAAAATGGCTAAAGATGAGTGGATCACTCAAGGGGAGAACCAGTACTACATCAATTCACAAGGTAAAATGCTGAAAAATGCTTGGCTTGGTAAGAACTATATATCAGAAAATGGTCATAAGGTTAAACAAGCTTGGATTTATGATGACAACTATAGCAGTTGGTTCTACCTTCAACAAGATGGTACCTATGCTGAAAATGGCTGGTTAACCCTAGATGGGAAGGACTACCATTTTAAATCAGGCGGTTATCTTTCTACTGAACGTTGGATTGACCGCTTCTATGTTGCTAAAAGTGGAGCCAAACTGAAATCCGAATGGCTCTTTGACAAGAATTATAACTCTTGGTTTTACTTGAAAGCTGATGGTAGCTATGCCGAAAAAGGCTGGGAAACGATTAAAGAAAAAGATTACCATTTCAAATCAGGTGGCTATCTTTCTACCGAGCGCTGGATTGACCGCTTCTATGTTGCGAAGAGTGGAGCCAAACTGAAATCGGAATGGCTCTTTGACAAGAATTATAACTCTTGGTTTTACTTGAAAGCTGACGGAACCTATGCTGAAAAAGGTTGGCAAACAATCAAAGGCAAGGATTACCATTTCAAATCAGGCGGCTACCTCTCTACAGAAACTTGGATTGACCGTAGTTATGTGACAAGTAGTGGAGCAAAAGCTGGCAAAGGGTGGCTCTTTGACAAGAATTATAACTCTTGGTTCTATATCAACTCTGATGGAAATTATGCCAATAAAGAATGGCTCTGGGATAATGGCTACTATTATCTCAAATCTGGTGGTTATATGGCTTCGAGTGAGTGGGTATGGTACAAGAATAACTGGTTCTATCTCAAGTCAAATGGAAAGATGGCTGAGAAAGAATTAATCTACGATTCATCCGACCAATCATGGTACTACCTTAAATCAGGCGGTTATATGGCAAAAAATGAAACTGTGGATGGTCATACCTTGGATGCTTCTGGTAGATGGCATGTTGCGGATAAAACCAAGTATTATAAGGTAAAACCTATCACAGCCTATGTCTATAGTGCATCTGGAGAAATCTTGAGTTACATTAACCAAGGAAGTATTGTTTCACTGGATAGCTCGACGCGAAAAGGCGGCCGACTTGCAGTTTCGATTTCTGGCTTGTCTGGCTATATGAATCAAAGTGATTTGACAGCAGTAGATGAAGGAAGCGAGTTTATCCCTCATTATACTAGTGATGGGAAATTCCTCTACCATGAACTCTCTCCTTATACGAGTATCAAAGTAGCTCCACACACATCTGCCATGGTTATTGGTAAGAAGTACTACTCAACTGATGGAGAGCATTTTGATGGCTTTACCATTAAAAATCCTTTCCTCTATAAAAACTTGAGAGAACCAAGTAATTATAGTGCAGCTGAATTGGATAAACTGTATTCGATGATGAACTTGCAGGATAGTCCTCTCGCAGGTAAAGGAGCGACTTTCAAAGAAGCTGAGGAACGCTACGGTGTCAATGCCCTTTACTTGATGGCACATAGTGCCCTTGAAAGTGCTTGGGGACGCAGTCAAATTGCCAGAGATAAGAACAACTTCTTTGGTATTGCTGCTTATGATACGAGCCCATATCTCTCAGCCAAGAGCTTTGATAATGTGGATAAAGGAATCCTTGGAGCCGCCAAGTGGATCCGTGAGAACTACATCGACTATGGCAGAGACCACCTTGGAAATAAAGCGACCGGAATGAATGTTCGCTATGCTTCTGATCCATACTGGGGTGAGAAAATAGCCAGCATCATGATGACCATCAATAGTAGACTTGGTGGGAAAGACTAATCAAAAGAAATCAACGGTAACTACTGAAAAAGTGGTTATCGTTTTTGTTTTAAACATTGGAGGAGAAATAGTATAATAACAGTCTCTTTATTCTTGAACAATTAACAAAATGATAGTAAAATGTAATAGTAGATATTAATCTAATTACTATATAAAAAGGAGAATTTTATGAAAAAGTTACTATCCTTCTCAATTGCCTTGCTTTCAATCACAACACTAGTTGCTTGTTCTGGACATAAGGCGGAATCAAAGGTCCCAGAAGAAAAAATTGAACAGAAGCAAATCAAGTTTGATGAGAAGTTGTTTAAAGAAGCTGGACTCTTGCCTTTTAAAAATGAGAAACAACTAGAACTTGGGGAATTGGATTCTAAATCACGCGCAACGGGTGCTCATATTCAGCTTAAGGACAGCGATGAGCCAACTGAGAAGAGAGAGTCCAAGTTGACTTATGATCCAGTTGGATGGCACAATTATAAATTCTTTTATGGTGATGGAAAAAAAGAAGCTTGGTTGATGAGTCGAGGCCATCTGATCGGGTACCAGTTTAGTGGATTAAACGATGAAAAGAGGAATCTGGTTCCAATGACTAACTGGCTAAATGCTGGAAATTATTCTGGAACAGATGACCAAAACCAAAGTAGCATGCTTTACTATGAAAATCGATTGGACTCTTGGTTGGCCAATCACCCAAACTATTATCTTGACTACAAGGTGACCCCAATCTATCAGAAAGATGAATTGATTCCGAGACAAATTGAATTGCAGTATGTGGGAATAGATGAAACCGGCAAACTCTTGGAAATCAAATTGGGTGGTAGTAAAGAAAAGGTTGATCAGTATTCAGTGACGCATGTCGTTTTAGACAATGTTTCAGCTAATGCTGAAATCAATTATTTGGATGGTACTGCTAAGAATACAGTTGAAGATACAAAGATAAAAGAAGAAAAAGAAAAAGCCAAGAAAGAGGCAGAAGAAAAAGAAGCAGCTGAAAAGAAAGCAAAAGAAGAAGAACAGGAAAAAGCTCGCCAAGCCGCACAAGAACAGGAATCAAACTCGCAATCAACAAATTCAGGTGGCTACTTTAGAGATAAAAACGGAAGATGGCACAGACCAAATGGTAAATTTGCTTCCAAGAAAGAAATCAGAGAAGCCGGATTGCAGTGGTAGGATGAATTTAGTAGATATACAGTCAAAAAGCCGTTGGAAAACGGTTTTTTGTTATAATTAAACTAAGAATTTAGAATTAAAGGAGAACATCATGACTTTTGAAGAAATCTTGCCTGGATTAAAGGCTAAGAAAAAATATGTACGAACTGGTTGGGGAGGGGCTGAAAACTATGTGCAGCTTTTTGACACTATCGAGCAAAACGGGGTTGCACTTGAAGTAACGCCTTATTTCCTAATCAATGTGTCTGGAGAAGGAGAAGGTTTTTCCATGTGGAGTCCGACACCTTGTGACGTTTTGGCGACAGATTGGGTAGAAGTGCATGACTAGACGCGTTTTAATCACGGGAGTGAGTTCAGGTATTGGACTGGCTCAAGCTCGCCACTTTTTAGAGAATGGCTATCAAGTTTATGGAGTTGACCAAGGTGAGAATCCCCTCTTACAGGGTGATTTCCACTTTTTACAGAGAGATTTGACCTTGGACTTGGAACCAATTTTTGACTGGTGCCCTCAGGTGGATATTTTGTGCAATACTGCTGGAGTCTTGGATGATTATAAACCGCTTTTGGAACAATCAGCCCAGGAAATTCAAGAGATTTTTGAAATCAACTATGTGACTCCAGTTGAGATGACACGACATTATTTGACGCAAATGCTGGAAAGTAAAAAGGGAATCATTATCAATATGTGTTCTATTGCTTCAAATCTAGCAGGAGGTGGTGGTCACGCCTATACTTCCTCTAAACATGCCTTGGCAGGCTTTACCAAGCAGTTGGCTCTAGACTATGCGGAAGCTGGAATTCAGGTCTTTGGGATTGCTCCCGGAGCAGTCAAGACAGCTATGACTGCTGCAGACTTTGAACCAGGTGGATTGGCGGACTGGGTAGCTAGTGAAACGCCTATCAAGCGCTGGATTGAGCCAGAGGAAGTAGCAACTCTTAGCCTTTTCTTAGCAAGTGGAAAATCAAGCGCCATGCAAGGACAAATCCTGACTGTGGATGGTGGCTGGACTTTGAAGTAGGAGGAGTTGTATGGAAATCATCAAAGAAAACTTAAAACGATGCGATGCTTTTTATCAGAGTGATTTTTATCAATTTTTGAAGAAGAACAATCCAAACTATATCCCCTATTTATTTGATCATTTATGTGAAGATCCAGATGCGAGTGACAGAACTTTATACCATGAATTAAGTAATAAATTTGAATTCCCTGCTAGAAAAGATCATTTGATTGATGAGATTGAAGGACAAAAGATTCGACTTGCAGCTGATATTATTTGTGGTAGAAAACAAATTGTTAAGTTTCACGAAAATGATTATGAAAAGTGGAGAAAAGATTATGAGCTTGTTCGTTCTAATGTAAACCTTCATTTTTTATGGCCCAAACACAAAGCACCAACCATTAATACTTATCGCTACACTAAATATTTAGATAGAATTGATTGCTTACTATTTGATTTGAAATCTTATTTTAGTGGACAAGAGACTCCCATGATGCCTGCCTATCAACGTGAAGAGACAGCGATTTGGTTAAAGCAATTTAATAGAGATTTTAAATACTTTATTGATAAAATGAAGTTGCATTCATTCGTAAATGAAAATTATGATGTTTTAGATATCAGTACAGGACAATCTGAGATTATACGAAGAATTACTTCTAGAAAAGAAATTTCAGCTACATTAAATCTCTACATGGGAAATATGTTAAAGTTAAATCGTCAAGGTATATTTAAATAAAAGGAGCAACCCATGACACCGCAAGAAATGTGGAATGCCTATAAGCAAATTAACCCCTCAATTGGAGATGAGATAGATGCCTGGGCTTTTGGAGTGGAAGCAGATCTCTTGGCCGACTTGGTTCTAAGAGGCGAAAAGACAGCAACCGCCTCAGTCTACGACCTCTACGCACTAGAAGACGAACCTCTTCCACAAGAAGGAACCTTCGATGTCATTTTAGACAGTCAAAATCAGGCTGTCTGCATTGTCGAAATTACCAAGGTGTCCGTTCAGCCTTTCAATCAAGTTTCTGCTGAACATGCTTTTAAGGAAGGGGAAGGTGATAAATCCCTAGCCTATTGGCGCCAGGTTCATGAGGACTTTTTCACCGAGTGGATGAGGGAAGCGGGCTTGACTTTTACACCTGACAGCAAGGTCGTTTTGGAAGAATTTCGCAAGGTCTACCCTCTGTAGACAGATAGAAGGAAGAAAGTTTTGGAAATCACTGTCCAATCCTTTTTTCTAAAGCAAAACATGATATAATAAGTTTGTTTGAAGAAGAGTAAAACTCTTAAACTTAGAATAGGAGAAAACTATGCAAGCAGTTGAACATTTTATTACCCAATTTGTTCCTGAACACTATGATTTATTTTTAGAGTTGAGTCGTGAGACCAAGACCTTTTCTGGGAAGGTGACCATCACTGGTCAAGCACAGAGTGACCGTATTTCCCTTCACCAAAAAGACTTGGAAATCGCTTCTGTAGAAGTTTCAGGTCAGGCTCGTCCATTTACAGTTGACCATGACAATGAAACCCTTCATATCGAATTGGCTGTGGCTGGTCAAGTTGAAATGGTCATCGCTTTTTCAGGAAAAATCACAGACAACATGACAGGGATTTACCCTTCTTACTACACAGTTGATGGAGTGAAGAAGGAAGTCTTGTCTACTCAGTTTGAGAGCCATTTTGCGCGTGAAGCCTTCCCATGTGTGGATGAGCCTGAAGCCAAAGCAACTTTTGACCTCGCTCTTCGTTTTGATCAAGCAGAAGGTGAAGTTGCCTTGTCAAACATGCCAGAAATTGATGTGGAAAACCGCAAGGAAACAGGCATCTGGAAGTTTGAAACAACACCTCGCATGTCTTCTTACTTGTTAGCCTTTGTAGCTGGTGACTTGCAAGGTGTTACCGCTAAAACCAAGAATGGTACCCTCGTAGGTGTCTATTCAACCAAAGCTCACCCATTATCTAACCTTGATTTCTCTTTGGATATCGCCGTTCGCTCGATTGAGTTCTACGAAGATTACTACGGAGTTAAATATCCCATTCCTCAATCTCTTCATATCGCCCTCCCTGACTTCTCAGCAGGTGCTATGGAAAACTGGGGTCTGGTAACCTACCGTGAAGTTTACTTGGTTGTGGATGAGAACTCAACCTTTGCTAGCCGTCAACAAGTTGCCCTAGTTGTAGCACATGAGTTGGCTCACCAATGGTTTGGTAACCTCGTTACTATGAAATGGTGGGATGACCTTTGGCTTAATGAAAGCTTCGCCAACATGATGGAATACGTCTGTGTGGATGCCATCGAGCCAAGTTGGAATATCTTTGAAGATTTCCAAACAGGTGGAGTTCCAGCGGCGCTTAAACGTGACGCGACGGATGGCGTTCAGTCTGTCCATGTCGAAGTCAAACACCCAGATGAAATCAATACGCTCTTTGATGGCGCTATCGTCTATGCCAAAGGAAGCCGTCTCATGCACATGCTTCGCCGTTGGCTCGGTGATGCTGATTTCGCTAAAGGCTTGCATGCTTACTTTGAAAAGCACCAGTACAGCAACACCATCGGTCGTGATCTTTGGAATGCTCTCGGACAAGCATCAGGTCGTGATGTTGCAGCCTTCATGGATTCTTGGTTGGAACAGCCTGGTTATCCAGTTCTCACTGTCAAAGTTGAAAATGATGTCTTGAAGATTTCGCAAAAACAATTCTTCATCGGTGAGTACGAAGACAAGAACCGCCTCTGGGTAGTGCCACTCAACAGCAACTGGAAAGGTTTGCCAGACACACTTGAAACTGAGAGCATCGAAATCCCTGGCTATGCCGCTCTTCTTGCTGAAAATGAAGGAGCCCTTCGTCTCAATACTGAAAATACTGCCCACTACATTACAGACTATCAAGGAGACTTGTTAGAAGCTGTTCTTGCTGAGCTAGAGACACTAGATAACACAAGCAAACTGCAAATCGTTCAAGAACGTCGTCTGCTTGCTGAAGCAGGGCATATTTCTTATGCTGACTTGCTCCCAGTCCTTGATAAACTTGCTAAGGAAGAGTCTTACTTGGTAGTTTCAGCTGTATCTCAAGTGATTGCTGCCCTTGAACGCTTTATTGATGAAGGTACAGAAACTGAGAAAGCCTTTAACAGTCTGGTTGCTAAATTGGTTCGTCATAACTATGACCGTCTTGGTTTTGAAGCCAAAGATGGAGAATCGGATGAAGACGAATTGGTTCGTCAGTTGGCTGTTTCTATGATGATTCGTTCAAATGATGCAGAAGCTAGTCAAGTCGCTAGTCAAATCTTTGCAGCTCACAAGGAAAATCTTGCAGAACTTCCTGCAGCAATTCGTGCTCAAGTTCTCATCAATGAAATCAAACACCATGAGACCAAGGATTTGGTCGCAACTTATCTGGACCACTATACTCATGCGACGGATGCGGTCTTTAAACGCCAGTTGGCAGGAGCTCTTGCATACAGTACAGATGCCGACAATATCCAAACCCTGATTGGCTCATGGAAAGATAAATTTGTAGTGAAACCACAAGACCTTTCTTCATGGTACCTCCAATTCCTCGGACACCAAGCTACCCAAGAAACTGTTTGGGTATGGGCGCGTGAAAATTGGGACTGGATCAAGGCAGCTCTCGGTGGCGACATGAGTTTTGATAGCTTTGTCATCTTCCCATCACACATCTTTAAAACTGAGCAACGCTTGGTAGAGTACAAGGAATTCTTTGAGCCACAACTCTCTGACCTTGCTCTTAGCCGTAACATTCGTATGGGTATCAAAGATATCGCAGCGCGTGTTGACTTGATTAAGCGTGAGAAAGCAGCAGTCGAAGCTGTTGTAGCCCAATATGCCAAAGCTTAATTCATTCGAAATGTAAATAAAAAACTCAACTTTCTATCTTAAAAGAAGAGAGAGTTGAGTTTTTTTTAAGGCAATTTTGGTATAATAATCATAACAAGGAGGAGTTTCTGATGATAAAAATCTTATTAGTAGAAGATGACCTAGGCCTGTCAAACTCAGTATTTGACTTTTTAGATGATTTTGCAGATGTCATGCAGGTTTTTGATGGAGAAGAAGGTCTCTACGAAGCAGAAAGTGGCGTTTATGACTTGATTCTGCTTGACCTGATGTTGCCTGAAAAAAATGGCTTCCAAGTTTTGAAAGAATTGCGTGAAAAAGGAATTACGACACCAGTCCTTATCATGACAGCTAAAGAAAGTTTGGATGACAAGGGACATGGTTTTGAGTTGGGAGCGGATGACTACCTCACCAAACCTTTCTACTTAGAAGAACTTAAAATGCGCATTCAAGCCCTTCTTAAACGTTCAGGTAAGTTTAACGAAAATACCTTGACCTATGGGGATGTTGTCGTCAACCTTTCAACGAATGAGGTTAAGGTAGAAGATACGCCTGTGGAACTGCTTGGAAAAGAGTTTGAGTTATTGGTTTATTTCCTTCAAAATCAAAATGTTATTCTTCCCAAGACACAAATTTTTGACCGTCTATGGGGATTTGATAGCGATACGACGATTTCCGTTGTAGAAGTCTATGTCTCAAAAGTTCGTAAGAAACTGAAGGGTACAGCCTTTGCTGAGAATCTTCAAACCTTGCGTAGTGTCGGGTATATTTTAAAAGATGTTCAATAAACTAAAAAAACATGGTATGCGGATGATTTCAGCTATTTCATTCGAAACTTTGGAGTGTTCACCCTGATCTTCTCTGCTATGACCTTGATTATCCTCCAGGTCATGCACTCGAGTCTCTATACTTCTGTAGATGAAAAACTCCAAGCTCTTAGTAGTAGTCCCCAAGCGGTTATCCAGTTAGCCCTTAATCGGGCCACCGAAGAGGTCAAGGATATTCAACCCGCAACTGCGGATGCCAGCAAGGCTGAAATCAAACCCAATGTCAGCTCCAATACGGAAGTCTTGCTCTTTGACAAGGATTTTAACCAACTCTTATTGGGGAATCGCTTTTTAGGATTGGACAAGATCAAACTGGACAAAAAAGAGTTGAATCACATTCGGCAAATTCAAGTTGTCAATAGCTACGGTCAGGAAGAAACCTATCGGATGATTTTGATGGAAACCAATTCTTCCTCTGTATCAAGCAATGTCAAATATGCGGCGGTTTTAATCAATACCAGCCAGCTCGAGCAAATCAGCCAAAACCACGAGCATTTAATTGTTGTAGTGATGGCTAGTTTCTGGCTCCTGTCTTTAATTGCCAGTGTTTACCTAGCACGTGTCAGTGTCAAACCCTTGCTGGAAAGCATGCAAAAGCAGAAGTCCTTTGTTGAAAATGCGAGTCATGAACTGAGAACGCCTTTGGCCGTTTTACAAAATCGCTTAGAGAATCTCTTTCGAAAACCAGAGGCAACAATCATGGAATCCAGCGAAAGTATCGCTTCCAGTCTTGAAGAGGTTCGCAACATGCGTTTCCTCACGACCAATCTTCTCAACCTTGCACGTCGAGATGATGGAATCAAACCAGAAATAGCAGAAGTTTCTCCACAATTCTTTAAAACAACCTTTGCCAACTATGAGTTAATTGCTTCTGAAAATGATCGTGTTTTCAACTATGAAAATCGAATTTACCGTCCATTCATGACCGATCAGTTGCTCCTAAAACAACTCATGACAATCTTGTTTGATAATGCCATCAAGTATACCGAAGAAGATGGGAAAATTGAGTTTGTAGTCTATGCTACAGATCGCCACCTCTATCTTACAGTAACGGATAATGGAATTGGAATCTCAGCTACTGACAAGAAGAAAATCTTTGACCGATTTTACCGTGTAGACAAGGCGAGAACCCGTCAGAAAGGTGGCTTTGGTCTTGGACTATCTTTGGCCAAGCAAATCGTAGATGCCTTACGAGGAACGATTAGCGTAAAAGATAACAAACCTAGAGGAACAATTTTTGAAGTTAAGATCGCTATTCAATCTCCTTCAAAACGTAAGAATAAATAAAAAAGACAGTTATATAACTGTCTTTTTTGATAACTAGAAAAGAGGTTGGTAGTAGTACCAACCTTTATTTTGAAAATTTTCGTTTCATCATCTTTCGTTGAAGTTGTAAAAGGGCGAAACTAAGGCCCATTGCAGCGACAAAGGATAAAGCTGTATTAAATTTTAAGGCTAAAAAGATAAAACTAAAAAGTGCCATAAAAATACAGAAACAAGCGATATTTACAAAAAATAAAATCTCTTTTAGGTTAGGGCCGACTGGGGCTTCTGGTGTGTAATCTTGGTAAAGCGGAGTTTGTTTCGATTCGGGAGCTTGTTCAAACTCATAAGCTTCTAGTTTTCTTGCGGACATGATTCTCTCCTTAACAGTACATAACTATTTTATCATTTTTTATGCAGAGAATTATTACAGAATTGTTACAAAACTACTAAAGTCTCTTATCAACTTCTAAGTCGCTCTTCTTGACACCCACTAGGGAAAATGATAGCATGGATGTTACACTTAAAACAGATGACCTGGCCTTCTTAATTATAAATATACTGAGAAAGGAAAGGATAACTTATATAAATTGATAGCAAGCTGAGGCTTTTTCCTAAGATGATTTGTTGAGTTGCTACCTGGATACTTTTGAAGAGTATTGGTAGGAGTTGTTTTGAATGGATGATAAGACAGAGATTCTGTCTATTGGATTGGGTGGCCTTCTTGCTACCTCTGGGAAAAGTAAAAGGAGATAAGCATGTATCTTGCTATCAAAGAGATATTACGAAACAAACTTCGATATAGTTTGATTCTAACTACCATTTTTCTTATCGCTTTTATGGTCTTTTTTATGACCAGTCTAGCTCTTGGTCTTGTGCGAAACAACCGAGCAGCTATTGATAATTGGCAAGCAACGGGTGTCGTTTTATCCGACTACGCAAATGATAATTTGACAGCATCCTTTATTCCTGAAAAAGACTACAAGGATAAGAGTTCTGAAGAGGCTGCTCTATTGGGCTATATGTTTGCTGTGACCAATCTAGTCGATGGTAGTGAAAAGGTCAATGTTTCTATTTTTGCTCAAGACTGGGACGCTTTTATCTCACCTAGTTTGACGGAGGGTCGTTATCCTGAAGGAGATGATGAGGTTGTCGTGGATCAGTCTTTTGAGAACTATGGGATGAAGCTAGGCGATGCCATTCAGCTCAATGGAAGCGAGGCAAGCTACAAGATTGTAGGCCTGACTCAAGGAAATAAATTTTTCACTGAGCCTGTTGTCTTTACGAGTCTGACAACTTATTGGACCTTACAAGGAACCTTGAAAGCCAATCGTTCCATCTCTGCCTTGGTATTGAAAAATGACATAGAAGTGTCTGGCGATGGACTGAAACAGATTTCCATTCCAAAAATGATTTCGAAAATTCCTGGTTACACACCTCAGGTGAATGTATTTTCGGGAATGATTCTTGCTATGATTGTCATTACAGGCTTGATTGTGGGGATTTTTGTTTATATCATTACCATCCAAAAATTAGGTCTTTATGGAATAATGCGAGCCCAAGGGATACAGATCAAAACCATTGTATGGTCTCTGTTCTGTCAAATCTTCCTCCTAGCTGGTATGGGGATTGCTTTAGCCTTGCTGGCAATCGGAGGAGTGATTTTAGTCTTACCAGCTACCTTCTTTTTCTATCCAAGTTGGATAGCCTACTCTGTCCTAAGCTTGGTAATTTCCTTGATGGCCCTTCTAGGTGGTGTCATTTCACTTCCACGCTTGCTAAAGGTGGACCCGATTACTGCGATTGCAGAGTGATAAGGAGAATAGTATGACAGCATTGATAGAAATGAATCAAGTGACAAAAACCTACGGGGAAGGAAAGATGAAAGTCGTAGCCCTGTATGAGACGAATTTTCAGCTAAATGCGGGAGAGTTCGTGGCTATCGTTGGGCCTTCTGGCTCTGGAAAGACGACCTTTCTAACAACTTTAGGACAACTTCAGGAAGCTTCGAGTGGAAAGATTCTAGTCAAGGGGAAGGAAACAGGCGTTTTGACGGAGAAGGAAAAAACAGATCTCCGTTTTAGAGAGTTTGGTTTCATTCTCCAGGCTTCAAACTTAATTCCTTTTCTAACGGTCAAGGAACAGCTGGATTTGATAGACAGACTGGATAAGGGAAAAAATAGTAAAAGTGACCGAAAAGAGCTGTTTGACTTGTTGGATTTGGAAAAGGTACAAGATCATTATCCCAAGGCTTTATCAGGTGGCGAACGTCAACGTGCCGCGATTGCTAGAGCGCTCTATAACAATCCAAGCATTGTGCTTGCAGATGAGCCGACAGCCAGTCTTGACACTGAGCGTGCCTACCAAGTAACGGAGATGCTGGCTGCCATTGCCCATGAACAAGGTAGAGGAGTTGTTATGATTACGCATGATACTCGCCTTCTTGATAAGGTTGATCGTATTTATGTCATGAACGATGGCCACCTAGTTGAAGAAACACATGCATAAAATAGAGTGAATGGTACAAGTTACTGTTCACTTTTTTGATTGGGAAAGATAGAAACAAGTTTAACTTTTTGTTAAACTCCCAGTAACCATAGCTGATTTTTGAGAAATGTGGTATAATTTTTCTTATGGAAAAGATTATCATTACAGCAACTGCTGAAAGTATTGAACAAGTTGAACAGTTACTAGAAGCTGGCGTAGACCGTATCTATGTCGGTGAGAAAGATTTTGGCCTTCGTCTGCCAACGACTTTTAGTTATGAAGACTTACGCACCATCGCTAAGTTGGTTCATGAAGCAGACAAGGAATTGATTGTCGCGGTTAATGCCCTCATGCACCAAGATATGATGGACCGAATCAAGCCTTTCCTAGACTTCTTGGAAGAAATCAAGACAGACTATATTACAGTAGGAGATGCAGGTGTCTTTTACGTGGTAAACCGTGATGGCTATTCCTTTAAAACCATTTACGATGCTTCAACCATGGTGACAAGCAGTCGTCAGATTAACTTCTGGGGTCAAAAGGCTGGCGCCTCTGAGGCTGTTTTGGCGCGTGAAATTCCATCTGCTGAACTCTTCAAGATGCCTGAGATTTTGGAAATTCCTGCTGAAGTATTGGTTTATGGGGCTAGTGTCATTCACCATTCTAAGCGTCCACTCTTGCAAAACTACTATAACTTCACGCACATCGATGACGAAAAGACGCGTAAACGTGATCTCTTCTTAGCAGAACCGAGTGATCCAGAGAGCCATTACTCTATCTTTGAAGATAATCATGGTACCCACATCTTTGCCAATAATGACCTTGATTTGATGACCAAATTGACAGAATTGGTGGAGCATGGTTTTACTCACTGGAAACTTGAGGGACTTTACACACCTGGTCAGAATTTTGTAGAAATTGCTAAACTTTTTATTCAAGCGCGTGGCTTGATCCAAGAGAGGAATTTCAGTCATGACCAAGCCTTCTTGTTAGATGAGGAAGTGCGCAAGTTACACCCTAAAAACCGTTTTCTCGATACAGGATTCTATGATTACGATCCAGATATGGTTAAATAGGACATAAAAACCCGAAATAAAAATGTTCGGGTTTTTCCAGTGTATCCATGAAATAAAAACGGATACATGTTATAATAAAAATAGCTCTTTAATGGAGGTGTTTGAGTGGAAAATCTGAAGAAAATGGCAGGTATCAAGGCTGCTGAGTTTGTCAAGGATGGCATGGTAGTCGGACTTGGAACGGGCTCTACTGCCTACTATTTCGTAGAGGAAGTAGGTCGTCGGATCAAGGAAGAAGGTTTGCAGATTACTGCTGTAACGACTTCCAGTGTGACCAGTAAACAGGCTGAAGGTCTTAACATCCCGCTCAAGTCGATTGATCAAGTGGATTTTGTTGATGTGACGGTTGACGGGGCGGATGAAGTAGATAGCCAGTTTAACGGAATCAAAGGCGGAGGTGGTGCCCTTCTGATGGAGAAGGTTGTGGCAACGCCCTCAAAAGAATACATTTGGGTGGTAGATGAAAGCAAACTAGTAGAGAAACTAGGTGCTTTTAAATTGCCAGTAGAAGTGGTTCAGTATGGTGCAGAACAGGTCTTTCGTCGGTTTGAACGAGCTGGCTACAAACCAAGTTTCCGTGAAAAAGATGGCCAACGTTTTGTGACCGATATGCAGAACTTTATCATTGACCTAGCCTTGGATGTCATTGAAGATCCGATTACTTTCGGACAAGAATTGGACCATGTCGTTGGTGTCGTAGAGCACGGTTTATTCAACCAAATGGTGGATAAGGTCATCGTAGCGGGACGAGATGGTGTTCAGATTTTAACTTCAACAAAAGCAAACTAATCAATATAATAAGGAGACAGACTATGTCAAAATTTAATCGTATTCACTTGGTGGTACTGGATTCCGTGGGAATCGGTGCTGCACCAGATGCCAATAACTTTGTCAATGCAGGGGTTCCAGATGGTGCATCTGACACACTAGGACACATTTCAAAAACCGTTGGTTTGAATGTGCCAAACATGGCTAAAATCGGTCTGGGAAATATTCCTCGCGAAACGCCTCTGAAGACGGTACCAGCTGAAAGCAATCCAACAGGTTATGTAACGAAATTGGAAGAAGTATCCCTTGGTAAGGATACTATGACTGGACACTGGGAAATCATGGGACTCAACATTACCGAGCCTTTCGATACTTTCTGGAACGGATTCCCAGAAGAAATCTTGACAAAAATCGAAGAATTTTCAGGACGTAAGGTCATTCGTGAAGCCAACAAACCTTACTCAGGAACAGCTGTTATCGATGATTTCGGACCTCGTCAGATGGAAACTGGGGAGTTGATTATCTACACTTCAGCTGATCCTGTCTTGCAAATTGCTGCCCACGAAGACATTATTCCTTTGGATGAATTGTACCGTATCTGTGAATACGCTCGTTCGATTACCCTTGAGCGTCCTGCCCTTTTAGGCCGTATCATTGCCCGTCCTTATGTAGGTGAGCCAGGTAATTTTACTCGTACAGCAAATCGTCGTGACTTGGCCGTATCTCCATTTGCACCAACTGTTTTGGATAAATTGAATGAGGCTGGTATCGATACTTACGCTGTTGGTAAAATCAACGACATTTTTAACGGCGCGGGTATCAACCACGACATGGGTCACAACAAGTCAAACAGCCACGGAATTGATACATTATTGAAGACTATGGGACTTACTGAATTTGAAAAAGGGTTCTCCTTCACAAACTTAGTTGACTTTGATGCCCTTTACGGCCATCGCCGCAATGCTCATGGTTACCGTGATTGCTTGCATGAGTTCGATGAACGCTTGCCTGAAATTATAGCTGCTATGAGAGAGAATGACCTTCTCTTGATTACTGCTGATCATGGAAATGACCCAACTTATGCAGGAACAGACCACACTCGTGAATATATTCCATTGTTGGCCTATAGCCCTGCCTTTAAAGGAAATGGTCTCATTCCTGTCGGACATTTTGCAGATATCTCAGCGACAGTTGCGGATAACTTTGGTGTGGAAACTGCCATGATTGGGGAAAGTTTCTTAGATAAATTGGTATAAGATGACGCGATATGCTTTACTTGTTCGGGGCATTAATGTCGGAGGGAAAAATAAGGTTGTCATGGCGCAACTTCGTCAAGAACTGACAGAGTTGGGACTGGAAAAGGTTGAAACCTACATCAACAGTGGCAATATTTTCTTTACTTCGACAGATGCCAAAGCCCAATTGGTTGAAAAGTTAGAGGATTTCTTTGCAGTCCATTATCCATTTATTCAGAGCTTTTCGTTACTGAGTCTTGAGGACTTTGAAGCGGAACTTGAAAATCTGCCTGAATGGTGGACCAAAGATCTGGCTCGAAAAGATGTCCTCTTCTACACGGAGAGCTTGGATGTGGATCAAGTCATCGAGAAAGTGAACAGTTTGGAACTGAAAGATGAAGTGGTTCATTTTGGAAGACTTGGGATTTTCTGGGGGAAATTCTCTGAAGAATCCTACTATGCAACTGCCTATCACAAGCACTTGCTCAAGATGCCTTTTTATCGCAATATCACCATTCGCAATGCAAAAACCTTTGACAAAATAGGTCAAATGTTAAAAAATAATAAAGGAGACACACAATGACATTTTTAGATAAGATCAAGGAAACAGCTGCTTTCCTGAAAGACAAGGGAATCCAAGCGCCTGAGTTCGGTCTAATCCTTGGATCAGGACTTGGAGAATTGGCGGAAGAAATCGAAAATCCAGTTGTAGTAGATTATGCAGACATTCCAAACTGGGGCCGTTCGACAGTAGTTGGTCACGCTGGGAAATTGGTATATGGTGAACTTGCAGGTCGCAAGGTCTTGGCTCTTCAAGGTCGCTTCCATTTCTACGAAGGCAATCCTCTTGAAGTCGTGACTTTCCCAGTACGTGTAATGAAAGTACTCGGATGTGAAGGTGTCATTGTAACCAATGCAGCTGGAGGTATTGGATTTGGTCCTGGTACCTTGATGGCTATCTCAGACCATATCAACATGACGGGGCAAAACCCATTGATGGGTGAAAACTTGGATGATTTTGGTCCACGTTTCCCAGATATGTCTAAAGCCTACACTCCAGAATACCGTGCTACTGCCCATGAAGTGGCTAAGAAACTTGGTATCAAGCTTGATGAAGGTGTCTATATTGGTGTAACAGGTCCGACTTATGAAACACCTGCAGAAATTCGTGCCTATAAGGCACTTGGAGCAGATGCAGTTGGTATGTCCACTGTTCCTGAAGTGATTGTGGCAGCCCACTCAGGCTTGAAAGTTCTCGGTATTTCATGTATCACTAACCATGCTGCTGGTTTCCAAGAAGAACTCAATCACGAAGAGGTTGTAGAAGTGACTGAACGTGTTAAAGGCGACTTCAAAGGCTTGATTAAAGCGATTCTTGCTGAATTGTAATGTCATGAGAGTTCACTTTATTTTACATGAGACATTTGAGGTTCCAGGCGCATATCTAAAATGGGCTCTAGAACGAGGTCATCAAATTACATCAACAAAGGTTTATGAAAAAGAACCTCTTCCTGAAACAATTGATGGGATTGATTTTCTGATTGTCATGGGTGGTCCTCAATCACCTGATGAGGATAGAGAAAACTTCCCATACTATGATCCAAAGGCTGAGCTTGCTTTTATGAAAGAAGCGATTGCTGCAGATATTTATATTGTTGGTGTCTGTCTTGGTGCGCAACTCCTATCTGTTGCCTATGGCGCGGAGTATGAGCATAGTCCTGAGCGCGAGATTGGCGTTTATCCTGTGACATTGACGATGCAAGGTCTAACAGATCCTCATGTCAGCTTGTTCGGAGAAACCATAGAAACCGGCCACTGGCACGGTGATATGCCAGGGCTGACAGAGGATGCTGTTGTTCTTGCGACGAGTCAAGGTTGTCCACGTCAGATTATTCGCTTCAGTCCAAAACATTATGCCTTTCAGGCTCATTTGGAATTTGATCCAGACGCAGTAGAACATTTAATTACTGCGGATGGTGAGGAGAAATTAAGAGAGCAAAGTGAAAAGTTGCCTTTTGTTCAAACACCAGAAGAATTACGTGGAAACGATTATTCTGAAATGAATGCAAAACTGTATGCATTTTTAGATTCATTGGTAAACTAGGAACTACAGAAATCCAGAGTATCTGAGTTATAGTCAAACTCGGGCTAATTGTTCTGTGAAATATTTAATTTTAAAATCAAGAAAGAAAGGATGGGTAAACCGTATTTGTTGAACTGAATACGGGCGGAGAACTGCGTGAAAAAGATAAACTGTCTAGCATCTGCGATGCTTCGTCAGTTTCCTATTTTTACTTTGTTCTCTGTCGCTGTCCTAAATATACAAAAAGAAAGGTAGAGTGAGGTGTTCAGATTTGAACACGAGTGGAAAACTTGGGAAATAGATAATCTGACTGAGAAATCAGGATTTCTCGTCAGATTCCTAATTTTTAGTCGTTTTCTTGTCGCTCTTTGTATCATAAACTATGTCTATCCATATTGCTGCTAAGCAGGGTGAAATTGCTGATAAAATTCTTCTTCCAGGGGATCCTCTTCGTGCTAAATTTATTGCGGAGAACTTCCTTGAAGATGCTGTTTGTTTTAACGAAGTGCGGAACATGTTTGGTTACACTGGTACTTACAAGGGTCACCGTGTCTCTGTCATGGGAACTGGGATGGGGATGCCATCCATTTCGATTTATGCGCGCGAGTTGATTGTGGATTACGGTGTGAAGAAATTGATCCGCGTGGGAACTGCTGGTTCTTTGAATGAAGATGTCCACGTCCGTGAATTGGTTTTAGCACAGGCAGCTGCAACCAATTCAAACATCATCCGCAACGACTGGCCACAGTATGATTTCCCACAAATCGCTAGCTTTGATTTGCTTGACAAGGCCTACCATATCGCCAAAGAACTCGGTATGACCACCCACGTTGGGAACGTTTTGTCATCAGATGTCTTTTACTCAAACTACTTTGAAAAGAACATCGAACTTGGTAAATGGGGAGTTAAAGCTGTGGAAATGGAAGCAGCAGCTCTTTACTACTTGGCTGTCCAACACCACGTCGATGCACTTGCTATCATGACCATTTCTGATAGCTTGGTCAATCCAGATGAAGACACTACGGCAGAAGAACGCCAAAATACCTTCACTGATATGATGAAGGTTGGTTTGGAAACCTTGATTGCAGAGTAAAATGTAAAAGAAAATCCTGATTTCAAGTGGAATCAGGATTTTTTCATAGATGCGATTTTTTCTGGGTCTGGTGTAACGCGGAGGGTCTTTTGTCCTGTGTAGGTTACAAAGCCAGGTTTTCCACCAGTTGGTTTGTTGAGTTTTTTCACTTCAATCATATCTACCTGAACGAGATTTGACAAGCGCCCTTTGGAGAAGTAGGCAGCTAGTTCTGCCGCATCTGTCTTGACTTCGTCAGAAGGATTGAGATTTCCTGAGATGACGACATGGCTTCCAGGGATGTCCTTGGCATGGAACCAAAGTTCCTCCTTGCGGGCCATTTTAAAGGTCAATTCCTCATTTTGAAGATTGTTTCGACCGACATAGATGATAGTTTTGCCATCACTCGCCAGATACTGTTCTGGTTTTTTGCGTTTCTGGATTTTTTCACGTTGGCGTCTTCTAATGAAGCCAGTTTGGATCAATTCTTCACGTATTTCAGCGATTTCTTCTAGTCCAGCTTGGTTGAGCACAGTCTCCACGCTTTCTAGATAGAGAATGGTAGCCTTGGTTTCTTCGATTAGTTCAGTCAGGTATTTGACAGCTTCTTTAAGTTTCTGGTAACGTTTAAAATAGCGTTGAGCATTCTGACTGGGAGTTAGTGCCTTATCAAGCGCAATGGTGATAGGTTGATTGGTGTAGTAGTTGTCTAAGGTAACCTGATCTTGGTCATTAGGCACTTGGTGGAGAAAGGTTGTCAGTAATTCGCCCTTTTGGCGAAATTCCTCAGCATTGTCTGTCGCTAGTAACTCTTTTTCTTGTTTTTTAAGCTTATGTCGATTTTTCTGAAGTTCATTTTCAACACGTCGAATCAGTTCACTGGCTTGCTGTTTGACGCGATCGCGCTCTGCCTTATCTTTGTAATAGGTATCCAGAAGATCAGAGAGACTGGCAAAAGGCTCTCCTACACTGTTCGTAAAAGGAACTGGGCTGAAGGAAGTCTCTGTTAAGCATGGCTTTGTTTCTTGACTGAAAAAGTTTCGGAAAGTAGACAGTTTATCACTGACAAGAATGTTTTCCAATTCATTTGCCGTATCACGTCCCAGACCTTGAAAGAGGCTTTGAAGATTTTTTGTTGTCAGTTCTTGGGTTTGCAGAATTTCAAAGAGTTTCTCATCCTTGACAGTAAAAGGATTGAGAGATTCGGTGCTTGGCGGAGCGATATAGGTCGATCCTGGAAGTAAGGTGCGGTAGCTGTTTTGTGAAAAGCCGACGTGTTTGATGACTTCGAGGATTTTATGGCTACTTTTATCCACGAGGAGAATATTGCTGTGTTTCCCCATGATCTCGATAATCAGAGTCGCCTGTATATGATCCCCAATCTCGTTTTTATTGGAAACCGTGATCTCCACGATACGGTCGTTTTCGACTTGCTTAATCGACTCAATCACGGCACCTTGTAAATACTTCCTCAAAACCATGATAAAGGTAGAAGGTTGGGCTGGATTTTCAAAGGTCGTTTGGGTTAGCTGAATGCGTCCAAATACGGAATGAGCAGAAAGGAGCAGGCGATGACTTTGGCGATTGCTGCGGATTTGCAAGACCAACTCTTGTTCAAAAGGCTGATTGATTTTCTGGATGCGACCATTGACCAACTCGCTTCGCAATTCCTCAATCATGTGGTGTAAAAAAAATCCGTCAAATGACATCGTTCTCTCCTTGTGATTGTATTCCATAGTATTATATCAAAAAGGTAGAATAAAATCATGGAAATATGGTATAATAAAGCCAAGTAAAGAGAATCGAGAAGTACATGTATATTGAAATGGTAGATGAAACTGGTCAAGTTTCACAAGAAATCTTGCAACAAACCCAAGAGATTTTGGAATTTGCTGCCCAAAAAATAGGAAAAGAAGACAAGGAGATGGCAGTTACTTTTGTGACCAACGAGCGTAGCCACGAACTCAACCTCGAGTACCGTGATACGGATCGTCCGACAGATGTCATTAGCCTTGAGTATAAACCTGAATTGGACATCTCTTTTGATGAGGAAGATTTACTTGAAAACCCTGAATTAGCAGAAATGATGTCTGAGTTTGATGCCTATATTGGGGAACTGTTCATCTCTATCGATAAAGCGCATGAGCAGGCTGAGGAATATGACCACAGCTTTGAGCGTGAGATGGGCTTCTTGGCAGTACACGGCTTTTTACACATTAACGGCTATGATCACTACACTCCGGAAGAAGAAGCGGAGATGTTCGGTTTACAAGAAGAAATTTTAACAGCCTATGGACTCACAAGACAATAAACGAAAATGGAAGAATCGTGACCTGATTTCTAGTTTAGAATTTGCCCTGACAGGAATTCTGACTGCCATCAAGGAAGAACGCAATATGCGAAAGCATGCAGTGACGGCTCTAGTGGTCATCCTTGCAGGTTTTGTTTTTCAGGTGTCACGGATCGAATGGCTCTTTCTCCTGATGAGCATTTTCTTGGTAGTAGCCTTTGAGATTATTAACTCTGCTATTGAAAATGTGGTGGATCTAGCCAGTCACTATCACTTTTCTATGTTAGCGAAGAAAGCCAAGGACATGGCGGCTGGTGCCGTACTTGTGGTTTCTCTTCTTGCTGCGGTAATTGGTGCACTTATCTTTCTCCCACGCATTTGGGATTTATTATTTTAAACAATAAGAGGAAATTATGACATTTAAATCAGGCTTTGTAGCCATTTTAGGACGTCCCAATGTTGGGAAGTCAACCTTTTTGAATCACGTCATGGGGCAAAAGATTGCCATTATGAGTGACAAGGCGCAAACAACGCGCAATAAAATCATGGGGATTTACACCACTGATAAGGAACAAATCGTTTTTATCGACACGCCAGGGATTCATAAGCCTAAGACTGCTCTTGGAGATTTCATGGTGGAATCTGCCTACAGCACTCTTCGTGAAGTGGATACTGTTCTTTTCATGGTGCCTGCTGACGAGCCGCGTGGTAAGGGTGATGACATGATCATCGAGCGCCTGAAAGCTGCCAAGGTTCCTGTGATTCTGGTGGTGAATAAGATTGACAAGGTTCATCCAGACCAACTTCTGGCTCAAATTGATGACTTCCGTAACCAGATGGACTTTAAGGAAATTGTTCCTATCTCAGCCCTTCAGGGAAATAACGTTTCTCGTTTAATTGACATCCTCAGTGAAAATCTTGAGGAAGGTTTCCAGTATTTCCCAGCTGATCAAATCACAGACCATCCAGAGCGTTTCTTGGTTTCAGAGATGATTCGTGAGAAAGTTCTTCATTTAACTCGTGAAGAGATTCCTCACTCAGTCGCAGTAGTAGTTGACTCTATGAAGCGTGATGAGGAGACCGACAAGGTTCATATCCGGGCAACCATCATGGTCGAGCGTGATAGCCAAAAGGGTATCATCATCGGAAAAGGTGGCGCTATGCTCAAGAAAATTGGGACCATGGCCCGTCGTGATATCGAACTCATGCTAGGGGACAAGGTTTTCCTAGAAACTTGGGTCAAGGTCAAGAAAAACTGGCGTGATAAAAAGCTAGATTTGGCTGACTTTGGCTATAATGAGAAAGAATACTAAGTAGAGGTGGGCTCATGCCTGCTTCTTGTTTTTACAGAAGGAGGATTTATGCCTGAATTACCTGAGGTTGAAACGGTTCGTCGTGGCTTAGAAAAATTGATCTTGGGAAAGAAGATCTCTAGCCTAGAGATTCGTTATCCCAAGATGATTAAGACAGATTTGGAAGAGTTTCGAAAGGAAGTGCCTGGTCAAGTAATTGAGTCAATAGGACGCCGTGGCAAATATCTACTTTTTTACCTGACAGACAAGGTCTTGATTTCCCATCTGCGGATGGAGGGCAAGTATTTTTACTATCCAGACCAGGTTCCTGAACGCAAGCATGCCCATGTTTTCATTAAGTTCGAAGATGGAGGAACGCTTGTTTATGAGGACGTACGCAAGTTTGGTACCATGGAACTGCTGACACCCGACCTATTGGAAGCTTACTTTGTTTCTAGAAAACTAGGGCCTGAGCCAAAAGAGCAGGACTTTGATTTGCAGGTCTTTCAATCTGCCCTAGCCAAGTCTAAAAAGCCTATCAAATCCCATCTCCTAGACCAGACCTTGGTAGCTGGACTTGGCAATATCTATGTGGATGAAGTCCTCTGGAGAGCTCAGGTTCATCCAGCAAGACCTTCGCAAACTTTGACAGTAGACGAAACCTCAGCTATACATGACCAGACTATTGCTGTTTTGGGTCAGGCTGTTGAAAAAGGGGGCTCAACCATTCGAACCTATACCAATGCCTTTGGGCAAGACGGAACCATGCAGGACTTCCATCAGGTCTATGATAAGACTGGACAAGCATGTTCGCGCTGTGGGATAGTGATTGAGAAATTCCAGCTCGGTGGACGAGGAACTCATTTTTGTCCTCAGTGTCAAAGGAGGGACTGATGGGGAAAATCATTGGAATCACAGGAGGAATTGCCTCTGGTAAATCAACTGTGACAAATTTTTTGAGACTGAAAGGTTTTCAAGTGGTGGATGCCGACGCGGTCGTCCATAATCTACAAAAACCTGGAGGTCGTCTTTATCAGCTCTTAGCTCAGCACTTTGGGCAGGAAATTATCTTAGAAAATGGAGAACTCAATCGCCCTCTCCTGGCTAGTCTCATCTTCTCAAATCCTGAGGAGCGGGAATGGTCTAAGCAAACCCAAGGAAAGATTATTCGTGAGGAATTGGCTGCACTGAGAGACCAGTTAGCCCAGACAGAAGCGATTTTTTTCATGGATATTCCCCTGCTTTTTGAGCAAGACTATGCTTCTTGGTTTGATGAAACTTGGTTGGTCTATGTGGATCGAGATGTTCAGGTGGAACGTCTCATGAAACGGGATCATCTTTCTAAGGAAGTAGCAGAGTCTCGTTTGGCCGCCCAGTGGTCTTTAGAAGAAAAGAAAAAATTAGCGAGTCATATACTAGATAATAATGGCAGTCGTGATCAGCTTGTGAGTCAAGTAGTGAAGTTACTTGAAGGAGGCGATAGCTGTGCAAGAGATTAGTTGGAAAGAGAATCTTCGTGTCGCCTGGTTTGGTAGTTTTCTAACTGGGGCCAGTATATCCTTGGTCGTTCCTTTCATGCCGATCTTTGTGGAGCAGTTGGGAATTGAAGGGGACCAAGTTGCTTTCTATGCTGGATTAGCCATCTCAGTTTCGGCTGTTTCAGCAGCTCTAGTTTCTCCCATCTGGGGGTATTCTTGCTGACAAGCACGGTCGAAAACCCATGATGATTCGAGCAGGTCTTGCTATGACCATTACCATGGGAGGTTTGGCCTTCGTGCCAAATATCTATTGGCTACTCTTTTTGCGCTTGCTCAATGGTGTATTTACTGGTTTTGTCCCCAATGCGACAGCCTTGATCGCTAGTCAGGTACCGAAAGATAAGTCTGGAGCGGCTCTGGGGACTCTATCTACAGGTGTTGTTGCAGGAACACTGACGGGTCCCTTTGTTGGAGGCTTTATTGCTGAAATTTTTGGTATTCGCAATGTCTTTTTATTGGTAGGTGCTTTCTTATTTTTAGCTGCAATCCTAACCATTTTCTTTATCAAGGAAGATTTTCAGCCAGTGGCTAAGGAGAAGGCTATCCCAACGAAAGAAGTATTTTCTGCTTTCAAGTATCCTAGGCTTTTAGTGAATCTATTTTTGACGAGCTTCGTCATTCAATTTTCAGCTCAATCAATTGGCCCCATTCTAGCTCTCTATGTGCGGGACTTAGGGCAGACTGAAAATCTCCTATTTGTATCTGGGTTAATCGTATCCAGCATGGGATTTTCTAGCATGATGAGTGCTGGAATTCTAGGAAAACTTGGCGATAAGGTAGGGAATCATAGATTGTTAGTTGCAGCGCAGATTTATTCCGTCATCATTTACCTGCTTTGTGCCCATGCAACCAGCCCCCTTCAACTTGGCTTGTATCGTTTTCTCTTTGGTTTGGGAACGGGCGCTCTCATACCAGGTGTCAATGCCCTTCTTAGCAAAATGACTCCAAAATCAGGTATTTCACGGATTTTCGCCTTCAATCAAGTCTTTTTTTACCTTGGTGGAGTGATTGGACCTATGGCGGGATCCGCAGTTGCAGGATATTTGGGCTACCATGCTGTCTTTTATGCGACAGCAGCCTGTGTAGCTTTCAGTTGTTTATGTAACATAGTGCAATTTAGATCATTATTAAAAGTAAAGGAAATCTAGTGCGAGTAAAAATCAATCTCAAGTGCTCCTCTTGTGGCAGCATGAATTATCTAACCAGTAAGAACTCCAAAACCCATCCAGACAAGATTGAGGTGTTAAAATATTGTCCAAAGGAAAGAAAAGTAACTTTACATCTTGAATCTAAGTAGAATTTATGGTAAAATAATAGGGATTTTAAGGAGTTTGATATGTATAACCTATTATTAACCATTTTATTAGTATTATCTGTTGTGATTGTGATTGCGATTTTCATGCAACCAACTAAGAACCAATCCAGCAATGTATTTGATGCCAGCTCAGGTGATTTGTTTGAACGTAGTAAAGCGCGTGGTTTTGAAGCTGTGATGCAACGTTTGACAGGTATTTTAGTCTTTTTCTGGCTAGCCATTGCCTTAGCATTGACAGTATTATCAAGTAGATAAGAAATGGGCAGGACTAGGTCTTTGCCTATTTTTATTTTTATACTCTTCAAAAATCAAATTCAAACCACGTCAGCGTCGGCTTGTCGTACTCCAGTACTGCCTGCGCCTAGCTTTCTAGTTTGCTCTTTGATTTTTATTGAGTATTAAATGATGTTTGAGAAGGTTTTACAGTAAAAGAAAATTAAAAAATCTAGAAAGAAAACATGAAAGATAAAATTAAAGAATATTTGCAAGAGAAGGGGCGAGTGACGGTAAATGACCTGGCTCAGGCTCTCGGAAAGGATGGGTCCAAGGATTTCCGTGAGTTGATTAAAACCCTGTCTCTGATGGAAAGAAAGCACCAGATTCGTTTTGAAGATGATGGTAGTTTATGTCTGGACCAAAAGAAGAAACATGAAATTACCCTCAAAGGGATTTTTCATGCCCATAAAAACAGCTTTGGCTTTGTCAGTCTAGAAGGCGAAGAGGACGACCTTTTTGTAGGAAAAAATGATGTCAACTACGCTATTGATGGCGATACCGTTGAAGTGGTCATAAAGAAAGTCGCTGACCGTAACAAGGGAACTGCTGCAGAAGCAAAAGTTATCGATATCCTAGAGCACAGCCTGACAACAGTTGTCGGCCAAATCGTTCTGAATCAGGAAAAGCCCAAGTATGCGGGCTACATCCGTTCAAAGAATCAGAAAATCAGCCAACCGATTTATGTGAAGAAACCGGCTATCAAGTTGGAAGGTACTGAAGTTCTCAAAGTCTTTATCGACAAATACCCAAGTAAGAAACATGATTTCTTTGTCGCTAGTGTGCTAGACGTGGTGGGGCACTTGACTGATGCTGGGATAGACGTTCTTGAAGTCTTGGAATCCATGGATATTGTTTCAGAATTTCCAGAAGCTGTTCTCAAGGAAGCAGAAAGTGTACCAGCAGCTCCGTCTCAAAAGGATATGGAAGGTCGTCTGGACCTGAGAGATGAAATCACCTTTACCATTGACGGTGCGGATGCCAAGGACTTGGACGACGCAGTTCACATCAAGCCTTTAAAAAATGGCAATATCGAACTCGGTGTTCACATCGCGGATGTTTCCTACTATGTGACAGAGGGTTCTGCACTTGATAAGGAAGCCCTTAACCGCGCGACTTCTGTCTACGTGACAGACCGTGTGGTCCCAATGCTTCCAGAGCGTCTGTCAAATGGTATCTGCTCCCTCAATCCTCAAGTCGATCGCTTGACCCAGTCTGCCATTATGGAAATTGATAAACACGGTCGTGTGGTTAATTACACCATTACCCAAACTGTTATCAAGACTAGTTTTCGTATGACCTATAGCGCTGTCAATGATATCTTAGCAGGTGACGAGGAAAAAAGACAAGAGTTTAAGAAAATTGTTCCTAGTATCGAGCTTATGGCCAAGCTTCATGAAAGGCTAGAAAGCATGCGTGTGAAACGTGGTGCCCTTAATTTTGATACCAGCGAAGCAAAGATTCTGGTGGATAAAAAAGGTAAGCCTGTTGATATCGTTCTTCGTCAGCGTGGTGTTGCTGAGCGGATGATCGAGTCCTTCATGTTGATTGCTAATGAAACGGTTGCCGAGCACTTTAGCAAGCTGGACCTACCTTTTATCTATCGGATTCACGAGGAGCCCAAGGCTGAAAAAGTTCAGAAGTTTATTGATTATGCTTCGAGCTTTGGCTTGCGAATTTATGGAACTGCCAGTGAAATTAGCCAGGAGGCGCTTCAAGATATCATGCGTGCTGTTGAGGGGGAACCCTATGCGGATGTATTGTCCATGATGCTTCTCCGATCCATGCAACAAGCTCGCTATTCAGAGCACAATCACGGTCACTATGGTCTTGCTGCAGACTATTACACTCACTTTACCAGCCCTATTCGCCGTTATCCAGACCTCCTTGTCCATCGAATGATTCGGGATTACGGTCGTTCTAAGGAAATGGCCGAGCATTTTGAACAAGTGATTCCAGAGATTGCAACCCAGTCTTCTAACCGTGAGCGTCGTGCCATCGAGGCAGAGCGTGAAGTCGAAGCCATGAAAAAGGCTGAGTACATGGAAGAATACGTGGGTGAAGAGTACGATGCGGTTGTATCCAGCATTGTCAAGTTCGGTCTCTTTGTCGAATTGCCAAATACAGTTGAAGGCCTGATTCACATTACCAATTTGCCTGAATTTTATCATTTTAATGAACGGGATTTGACTCTTCGTGGGAAAAAATCAGGCATAACCTTCCGTGTAGGACAGCAAATTCGCATTCGAGTTGAAAGAGCCGATAAGATGACAGGAGAGATTGATTTCTCTTTCGTACCTAGTGAGTTTGATGTCATTGAAAAAGGCTTGAAGCAAGCTGGTCGCAAAGACAGGGGTCGTGGTTCAAGTCGTCGTTCGGATAAGAAGGAAGACAAGAGAAAATCAGGGCGCTCAAATGATAAGCACAAGCATTCACAAAAAGACAAGAAGAAAAAGGGCAAGAAACCTTTTTACAAAGAAGTAGCTAAGAAAGGAGCCAAGCATGGCAAAGGGCGAGGGAAAGGTCGTCGCACAAAATAAAAAGGCGCACCACGACTATACAATCGTAGATACGCTAGAGGCAGGAATGGTCCTGACCGGAACTGAAATTAAGAGCGTTCGAGCTGCTCGAATCAATCTCAAGGACGGCTTTGCCCAAGTAAAAAATGGGGAAGTCTGGCTGAGCAATGTTCATATCGCTCCTTACGAAGAGGGTAATATCTGGAACCAGGAACCAGAACGCCGTCGTAAACTCCTGCTCCATAAGAAGCAAATTCAAAAATTGGAACAAGAGACCAAAGGGACAGGAATGACCCTTGTTCCCCTCAAAGTCTATCTCAAAGATGGCTATGCCAAGCTTCTTTTAGGACTTGCTAAAGGGAAACATGACTATGACAAACGGGAGTCAATCAAGCGTCGTGAACAAAACCGCGACATCGCGCGTGTGATGAAAGCTGTCAACCAGCGTTAAGAAGAGGAAGTAAAATGGAAAAATTAATTGCCTATAAACGGATGCCCTTGTGGAATAAACAGACCATGCCTGAAGCAGTTCAGCAAAAGCACAATACCAAAGTCGGCACTTGGGGAAAAATTACTGTCTTGAAGGGGGCACTCAAGTTTATTGAGTTGACAGAAGATGGTGAGGTTCTAGCTGAGCATCTCTTTGAGGCGGGAGCAGACAATCCCATGGCGCAACCGCAAGCCTGGCACCGAGTAGAGGCTGCAACAGACGATGTAGAATGGTACTTGGAATTTTATTGTAAACCTGAGGATTATTTCCCTAAGAAATACCAGACCAATCCAGTCCATTCAGAGGTCCTAGAGGCTATGCAGACGGTGAAACCAGGAAGAGCCTTGGATTTGGGTTGTGGTCAAGGACGTAACTCTCTCTTTCTTGCACAGAATGGTTTTGATGTGACAGCTGTGGATCAAAATGAATTGTCGCTTGAGATCTTGCAAAGCATCGTAGAGCAAGAGGATCTAGACATGCCTGTCGGACTTTATGATATCAATTCAGCCAGCATTAGCCAAGACTATGATTTCATCGTATCGACAGTTGTTCTGATGTTCCTACAAGCGGACCGCATTCCAGCTATTATCCAAAATATGCAGGAGCACACCACGGTCGGTGGTTACAATCTTATCGTCTGTGCCATGGATACAGAGGATTATCCTTGCTCGGTTAATTTCCCATTCACTTTTAAAGAAGGGGAGTTGGCGGACTACTACAAGGATTGGGAATTGGTCAAGTATAATGAAAACCCAGGACATCTGCACCGTCGTGATGAAAATGGTAATCGCATTCAACTACGCTTTGCGACTATGTTAGCCAAAAAAGTCAAGTAAATCAAACCTATACTAGCGAATAGAGACCACTTTGCAAAGTTTCTATTCGTTTTTGTTTGCGTTGGTTGATTGGGGCGAGCAGGATTTTATGCTATACTAGAAGTAGGAAATCTGAGCAGTAGAGTTGTATTGCTGATACTCTCAGCGCAAGAAAGTCTTTATGATGGAGGTGGTCAAATGACGAGTCTTTTGGTGGAATTGTATGATCGGCATGTATTGGAAAAGAATGTCTACCAAGCCTTTATCAGTGATTGTGACGAGATTCTTTTTCTATCTTTGACGAAAATAAGCAATGAAGAGAAGCTCTCTCTCCATCAGTTTATCATGGAAGAGGTACCTCATATTCAACGAGTGACCTTTCGTCAGTTATCCTTAGAACAACTAGCAAACCAGTTAGATTATTGCTTGGCCGAGTATGACCAAGTCCTTCTTGATGTTTTTGGCGGGGATTCACTACTAGCCTTATCCCTCTATCAATACGGCTTAGATCGCCACCTCCCCATCGTTGCCATGGATGTCGAACGAGGAAAACAATACAAGTGGGTAGCCGATCAGTTAGAAAAAGAAGACATGGACATTCCAACCCTAAGCATCCAACAGCTGATAGCTTTGCGTGGTGGAAAAATGCTCAAATCCAAACGCCCTATCCACTCAGCTCAGCAAATTGCAGCCATCAAAAAACTAGCCAGTTCTGCCATTTCCAATCCTGCCCACTGGTACCAAGTGACCCAATTTTTCTCTCTAGCTAAGACCAATGACCTTCATGCTGAGACCGAAAAGATCCTGGAAAACAACGGTAAGTATTATCACTACCCAGAATCCCTTATTCCTTTACTTGTGGAAGCGGGGATGCTTTGTATGGAAAGCGAAGACAAGAAACGAGTAGCATACAGCTTTCCAAGTCAAGAAGCTCAAGTCTTTTGCCGCAACAAGGGGTATATTTTAGAGGTATATCTCTATCTCTTGGCGCTTGAATCTCAGCTGTTTGATGAGTGCATGATAGGCGGTGAGATTGATTGGAATGGTATCTTTCCAGAAGCGGATAATGTTCAAAATGAGATTGATGTTATTTTGAGAAAGGGGCGCTCGATTACCTTTATCTCCTGCAAGATGACAGATTTATCAGTTGAAGCCATCAATGAGCTAGAAGTCTATGCCAATCATTTTGCTGGGGAGAGTTGCCTCAAGTTAATTGTCTGTACGGGAAAAATCAATCCTGTTTATGCCAATCGCTGCCAGGAATACGGGGTGCTGGTCATTAGAAGTGAGCAGATCGCCAATCTCATTCCCATGCTAAAAAAATATTCTAAGAGACAAAAAAGATAAGAAATAATATCATGAAAGGCTGGGATTCCAGTCTTTTTTAGTTCTTTTTCGAATAAATGAGAAAAGGAGGTAGACCATGTTTGTAGCCAGAGATGCCAAGGGAAAATTGGTGAATGCCCTCGAAAAAGACGTGACTAGGCAAGATTATACTTGTCCAGTCTGTGGGGGCGTGCTACGATTACGCCAAGGACAGAGCATTCGAACGCATTTCGCTCATGAATCTTTAAGGGATTGCATCGCTATTTTTGAGAATGAAAGTCCAGAACACTTAGGCAACAAAGAGGCCCTTTATCACTGGGCCAAGAAGAACAATCAGGTTGCCTTAGAATATAGTCTGCCCGAGATTCAGCAGATAGCAGATGTCCTGGTAAATGAAAGACTTGCTCTGGAGGTCCAGTGCAGTCCCTTGTCTCAAAAGCTTTTAGGCGATAGAAGTCAAGGATACCGCAGCCAGGGCTATCAGGTTATCTGGCTACTGGGAGAAAAACTCTGGTTAAAAGAGCGACTTACACAACTGCAAAGGGGATTCCTCTATTTTAGTCAAAATATGGGTTTCTATGCTTGGGAACTAGATGTCAAAAAGCAAGTTTTGAGACTGAAATATCTTTTACATCAGGACCTACGTGGCAAGCTTCATTTTCGGGTCAAGGAATTTCCCTATGGCCAAGGAAATCTCTTGGAAATTCTACGCTTTCCTTATCAAAAACAAAAGCTAGCTAGTTTTACAGTTTCTCAAGATCCAACTATCTGTCACTACATTCGCCAGCAGTTGTACTATCAAACGCCCTACTGGATGAAAAAACAGGAGGCAGCCTATCAGCAAGGAGACAATCTATTAAACCGTCAACTAGACGACTGGTATCCTCAAGTCAAGCCGATAGAATCAGGTGATTTTTTGCAGATTGAAACGGATTTGACTAGCTATTATAGAAATTTTCAGGCTTACTATCAAAAAAATCCGAAAAATAATCGCCAAAAGCTCTATCCACCAGCCTTTTATCACTTATATTTCTCAAAAAATGTGGTAAAATAGAAAGGATGGAGGAATCTTATGGTATTACAACGACATGAAATAAATGAAAAAGATACATGGGATCTTTCGACAATCTACCCAACAGACCAGGCTTGGGAAGAAGCCTTGAAAGATTTAACTGAAAAAGTACAAACAGCGTCCCAGTATGAGGGACATCTCTTGGACAGCGCAGACAGTTTGCTTGAGATCACAGAATTCTCACTCGACTTGGAACGCCAAGTTGAAAAGCTTTATGTCTATGCGCATATGAAAAATGACCAGGACACGCGCGAAGCCAAGTATCAAGAGTACTATGCTAAGGCAATGACCCTATACAGTCAGTTAGAACAAGCCTTTTCATTCTATGAACCTGAGTTTATGGAGATTAGCGAAGAGCAGTATGCGGCCTTCCTAGAAGCTCAACCAAAACTCCAAGTTTACAAGCACTTTTTTGACAAGCTTTTGCAAAAGAAAGACCATGTTCTTTCGCAACGTGAGGAAGAATTGCTTGCTGGAGCAGGAGAAATCTTTGGCGCTGCTAGTGAAACCTTCGCTATTTTGGACAATGCGGATATTAGCTTTCCATACGTGCTTGATGACGAAGGCAAGGAAGTGCAACTCTCACACGGTACTTATATCCGTTTGATGGAGTCTAAAAACCGTGAAGTGCGTCGTGGTGCCTATGAAGCCCTTTATGCGACTTACGAGCAATTCCAACATACTTACGCTAAGACCTTGCAGACAAATGTTAAAGTGCAAAACTACCGCGCAAAAGTTCGCAACTATAAGAGTGCTCGCCATGCAGCCCTCGCAGCAAACTTTGTTCCAGAAAGTGTCTATGACAATTTAGTAGCAGCAGTTCGCAAGCATTTGCCACTCTTGCATCGATACCTTAACCTGCGTTCTAAAATCTTGGGGATTTCAGATCTCAAGATGTACGATGTCTACACACCACTATCTTCAGTAGAATACAGCTTTACCTACGAAGAAGCCTTGAAAAAAGCAGAAGAAGCATTGGCAGTTTTGGGAGACGACTACTTGAGCCGTGTTAAACGCGCCTTCAGTGAGCGTTGGATTGATGTCTATGAAAACCAAGGCAAGCGCTCTGGTGCCTACTCTGGTGGTTCTTATGATACCAATGCCTTTATGCTTCTCAACTGGCAAGATAACCTAGACAATCTCTTTACTCTTGTTCATGAAACAGGTCACAGTATGCATTCTAGCTATACTCGTGAAACTCAGCCTTATGTTTATGGAGATTACTCTATCTTCTTGGCAGAGATTGCCTCAACTACTAATGAAAATATCTTGACGGAGAAATTATTGGAAGAAGTAGAAGACGACGCAACACGCTTTGCTATCCTCAATAACTTCCTAGATGGTTTCCGTGGAACAGTCTTCCGTCAAACTCAATTCGCTGAGTTTGAACATGCTATCCACCAAGCAGATCAAAATGGAGAAGTCTTGACAAGTGATTTCCTCAATAAACTTTACGCTGACCTGAACCAAGAGTACTATGGACTCAGCAAGGGAGACAATCCTCAGATCCAATACGAGTGGGCACGCATTCCACATTTCTACTATAACTACTATGTTTATCAGTATTCAACTGGTTTTGCAGCTGCTTCAGCCTTGGCTGAGAAGATTGTCCATGGAAGTCAAGAAGATCGTGACCGCTATATCGACTACCTCAAGGCAGGTAAGTCTGACTATCCACTTAATGTCATGAGAAAAGCGGGAGTAGATATGGAAAAAGAAGACTATCTCAACGATGCCTTTGCAGTCTTTGAACGTCGCTTGAACGAGTTTGAAGCCCTTGTTGAAAAATTGGGACTAGCTTAAGATGGTAGAGTCTTATAGTAAAAATGCCAATCACAATATGCGTCGTCCAGTCGTCAAGGAAGAAATCGTAGAACTCATGCGCCAGCGTCAAAAGCAGGTGACAGGTTCCTTGAAAGAATTGGAGACCTTCGCTCGCAAGGAAAACATCCCCATCATTCCTCATGAAACGGTCGCGTATTTTCGGTTTCTCATGGAGACCATACAGCCCAAGAACATTTTGGAAATTGGGACGGCTATTGGTTTCTCAGCTCTTTTAATGGCGGAACATGCGCCAAATGCCAAGATTACAACGATTGACCGTAATCCTGAGATGATTGGTTTTGCCAAGGAAAACTTTGCCCATTTTGACAGTCGTAAGCAAATCACCCTCTTAGAGGGAGATGCAGTCGATGTTTTATCTACTCTGACAGAAATTTATGACTTTGTCTTTATGGATTCGGCCAAGTCCAAGTATATCGTCTTTCTGCCTGAAATCCTTAAACATTTGGAAGTCGGTGGAGTGGTGGTCTTGGATGATATTTTCCAAGGGGGAGATGTTGCCAAGGATATCATGGAAGTCCGACGAGGTCAACGAACCATTTACCGAGGTTTGCAAAGACTTTTCGACGCCACTTTTGACAATCCAGGTCTAACAGCAACTTTAGTTCCACTTGGAGACGGCATTCTCATGCTACGAAAGAATCTAGCAGAAGTAGAGCTTCCTGAGAGCGAATGATTTTCAGAAAAATTTAAGAAATTATAGTAAAATAGATAAGGTAACACTTACCGTAAAAGGAGTAAAAATGAAGAAAAAACTTATGGCAGGAGCCATCACACTTTTATCAGTAGCAACACTTGCAGCTTGTTCAAACAGTTCTGAAGGAAAAGATTTGATCAGCATGAAGGGCGATGTGATTACAGAACATCAATTCTTTGAAGAAGTAAAGAACAATCCAACTGCACAACAAGTCTTGCTCAATATGACCATCCAAAAAGTATTTGAACAACAATATGGATCAGAGGTAACGGATAAAGATGTGGATGACGCCGTTGCTGAAGAACAAAAGAAATACGGCGATAGCTACAACAGCGTGCTTCAACGTGCAGGTATGACACCTGAGACTCGTAAAGCTCAAATCCGTACTAGCAAATTGGTTGAATTGGCAGTTAAGAAGGCTGCTGAGAGTGAGTTGACAGACGAAGCCTACCAAAAAGCTTTTGAGTCTTACACACCAGATGTAACAGCTCAAATCATCCGTTTGGATAATGAAGACAAGGCAAAAGAAGTACTTGAGAAAGCTAAAGCAGAAGGTGCAGATTTTGCTCAGTTGGCAAAAGACAACTCTAACGACGACAAAACAAAAGAAAATGGTGGAGAAATCACTTTTGATTCTGCTTCAACAGAACTTCCAGAACAAGTCAAGAAAGCAGCCTTTGCCTTGGATGTGAACGGGGTTTCTGATGTGATTACAGCTACTGGAACACAAGCCTACAGCAGTCAGTTCTACATCATCAAAGTAACGAAGAAAACAGAAAAATCTTCTAATATAGAGGATTACAAAGAAAAATTGAAGACCATCATCTTGACTCAGAAACAAAATGATTCAGCCTTTGTTCAAGGAGTAATTGGTAAAGAATTGCAAGCAGCAAACATCAAGGTTAAAGACCAATCATTCCAAAACATCTTCACCCAATACATCGGTGGTGGTGACTCAAGCTCAAGTAGCAGTTCTTCATCTAACTAAGAAGGCAAAAAAACAAATCTCTTTTGAGATTTGTTTTTTATACCTAATACTATAAAATGAGTAAAATTCGAAGGATTAAAGGATAAGAGTTTTTTTCTTTCTGAAAAAGTGGTATAATAGCAATCAAAACTAGAAAATAAAACGGAATTGGGAACAGAAGCGTCTGTTCCTATTAGAGTGGTGAAATATGAAAATTAGCAAAAGGCACCTACTAAACTATTCCATTTTGATTCCTTACTTCCTTTTATCGATTTTGGGGCTGATTGTGGTGTACTCGACAACGAGTGCAACCTTGATCGAAGAAGGGAAAAGCGCCTTTCAATTGGTGCGTAACCAGGGGATCTTCTGGATAGCTAGTTTGATTCTGATTGCCTTAATCTATAAATTAAAATTAGGTTTCCTAAGAAACGGACGTCTCATCTTTATCGTAATGATTGTGGAGATGGTTCTTTTAGCTCTGGCGCGACTGGTCGGAACACCTGTCAATGGAGCATACGGATGGATCTCTGTAGGACCTGTAACGATTCAGCCTGCTGAGTACCTTAAGATTATCATTATCTGGTACCTGGCACATCGATTTTCAAAACAACAAGATGAGATTGCGGTTTATGACTTCCAGGTTTTGACACAGAATCAGTGGCTACCTCGAGCTTTTAACGACTGGCGTTTTGTTCTGCTAGTTCTGATTGGTAGCTTGGGAATTTTTCCAGACTTGGGAAATGCGACCATCTTGGTCTTGGTGGCGCTCATCATGTATACCGTAAGTGGAATCGCCTATCGTTGGTTCTCAACCATTCTGGCTCTCTTGGCAGGGAGCTCAATGTTAGTCTTGTCTGTCATTCGCTTTGTTGGGGTTGAAAAGTTCTCTAAAATTCCTGTATTTGGTTACGTTGCTAAACGTTTTAGTGCCTTCTTTAATCCTTTTAATGACTTGGCGGGTGCAGGACACCAGCTCGCAAATTCCTACTATGCCATGGTTAATGGTGGCTGGTTCGGACTGGGACTAGGGAATTCTATCGAGAAGCGTGGTTATCTGCCAGAAGCCCATACGGATTTCGTCTTTTCGATTGTTATCGAGGAGTTTGGATTCGTAGGAGCCAGTATGATTTTGGCTCTACTCTTCTTCTTGATTTTGCGAATCATCTTGGTTGGTATTCGAGCAAAGGATCCTTTTAACTCTATGGTTGCTATTGGTGTCGGAGGGATGATCCTTGTTCAGGTCTTTGTCAATATCGGTGGGATTTCAGGGTTGATTCCTTCTACAGGGGTAACCTTCCCCTTCCTTTCACAAGGTGGGAACAGTCTTCTGGTATTATCCGTAGCCATCGCGCTTGTACTGAACATTGATGCAAGTGAAAAACGTGCCAAACTTATCAGAGAATACGAGAATCAAACCGATGAAAATCTGTAAGGATTGAATGGAAAGGAAAGTATATGTCTCTTCAAAAATTAGAAAACTATAGTAATAAAGCAGTCGTCCAAGAAGAAGTCTTGATTCTGACTGAGCTATTAGAAGATATCACAAAAAATATGCTAGCGCCAGAAACCTTTGAAAAGATTATCCAGTTGAAGGAATTATCAACTAGCGAGAATTATCAAGGACTCAATGACCTAGTGACCAGTCTTTCGAATGAAGAAATGATTTACATTTCACGCTATTTCTCTATCCTTCCACTTTTGATTAATATCTCTGAGGATGTGGATTTGGCCTATGAAATCAATCACCAAAATAATGTGGACCAAGACTATCTAGGGAAACTATCTACAACGATTAAAATGGTAGCTGAAAAAGAAAATGCAGCCGAAATTTTAGAAAAGTTAAATGTCGTTCCTGTCTTGACCGCCCATCCAACGCAAGTACAACGCAAGAGTATGCTGGATTTAACCAACCATATCCATACGCTTTTGCGCAAGTACCGTGATGTCAAACTCGGTTTGATTAATAAAGAAAAGTGGCACACAGATCTCCGTCGTTACATTGAAATTATCATGCAAACGGACATGATTCGTGAGAAGAAATTGAAAGTAACCAACGAAATCACCAACGTGATGGAGTATTACCAAAGTTCTTTCCTGAATGCTGTGCCACGTTTGACAGCTGAATATAAGAAACTAGCTAAGGAACAAGGTATCGAGCTCCAACATCCAAAACCAATTACTATGGGGATGTGGATTGGAGGAGACCGTGATGGAAATCCTTTCGTAACTGCGGAAACTCTCAACAAATCAGCCTTGACTCAGTGCGAAGTCATCATGAACTATTATGATGAAAAAATTTATAATCTTTATCGTGAATTTTCACTGTCAACAAGCATCGTGAATGTCAGCGACAAGGTCCGTGAGATGGCGCTGAAGTCTCAAGATAACTCGATTTACCGTGAAAAAGAACTCTATCGTCGTGCTCTTTTTGACATCCAAGCTAAGATGCAGGCTACCAAGGCTTATCTCATTGAAAACAAGGATCTTCAGCCAAGATATGCCACTGCAGATGAATTCTATCAAGATTTGTTGGCCATTCGCGATTCTCTCCTTGAGAATAAGGGAGAATACCTAATTTCAGGAGAATTTGTCGAATTGATGCAAGCTGTCGAAATCTTTGGTTTCTACCTTGCTTCTATCGATATGCGCCAAGACTCTAGTATTCATGAAGCCTGTGTGGCTGAATTGCTAGCATCTGCTGGCATTAACGACCACTATAGCGATCTGTCAGAAGACGAAAAATGTACGCTCCTCTTAAAAGAGTTGGAAGAAGATCCTCGTATCCTCTCAGCGACTCATGCCGAAAAGTCAGAACTGCTTGAAAAAGAACTCTCTATCTTTAAAGCTGCGCGCAAGTTGAAGGATAAACTGGGTGAAAATGTTATTCGTCAAACCATCATTTCTCACGCAACAAGTGTATCTGATATGCTCGAACTAGCCATTATGCTTAAGGAAGTCGGCTTGGTAGATGCTCAAAAAGCCCGCGTTCAGATTGTTCCCCTCTTTGAAACAATCGAAGACTTGGATCACTCAGAAGAGACTATGAGAAGATATTTCTCTCTACCTTTGGCTAAAAAATGGATTGCTTCAAAAGACAACTACCAAGAAATCATGCTTGGCTACTCTGATAGTAACAAAGACGGTGGTTACCTGTCATCGTGTTGGACCCTTTATAAAGCGCAACAACAACTGACGGCTATCGGGGATGAATTTGACGTTAAAGTCACTTTCTTCCACGGTCGTGGTGGTACTGTGGGTCGTGGTGGTGGACCAACTTATGAAGCCATCACATCTCAACCACTCAAGTCTATCAAGGACCGTATCCGTCTGACTGAGCAGGGAGAAGTCATTGGGAATAAATACGGTAACAAAGATGCAGCCTACTATAACCTTGAAATGTTGGTTTCTGCAGCCATTAACCGTATGATTACCAAGAAGAAGAGTGATACCAATACGTCAAATCGTTACGAAGCCATCATGGACCAAGTAGTGGACCGTAGTTATGATATCTATCGTGATTTGGTCTTTGGAAATGAACATTTCTATGACTATTTCTTTGAATCGAGTCCAATCAAGGCTATTTCAAGCTTCAATATTGGTTCGCGTCCAGCAGCTCGTAAAACTATCACTGAAATTGGCGGTTTGCGTGCCATTCCTTGGGTCTTCTCATGGTCACAAAGCCGTGTCATGTTCCCTGGATGGTACGGAGTGGGATCAAGCTTTAAAGAGTTTATTGATCAAGATCCGAAGAATATCGAGTTTCTTCGTGATATGTACCAAAACTGGCCTTTCTTCCAATCTCTTCTTTCCAATGTGGACATGGTCTTATCTAAGTCTAACATGAACATTGCTTTTGAATATGCCAAGCTCTGTGAAGACGAAGAAGTACAAGCTATCTACTACACTATTTTAGATGAATGGCAATTGACTAAGGATGTTATTTTAGCTATCGAAGGATATGACGAACTCTTGGCAGAAAACTCTTACCTAAAAGACAGTTTAAACTATCGTATGCCTTACTTTAATATCCTGAACTACATCCAGTTGGAGTTGATCAAACGTCAACGTCGCGGCGAATTGTCAGCTGACGAAGAAAAACTGATCCATACAACTATTAACGGAATCGCAACCGGTTTGCGTAATTCAGGCTGATATTCTACAAACTTCCTCTTTTTCAAGGGGAAGTTTTTGAATTGTTTAAAAAATTCTAAAAATAAGCTTGACAAGTAGTTGAAAAATGATATAATTTAAACATTCAGAAAGTAATCATGCTCATTTTTTAGAGAGTCTGTGGTTGGTGAAAGCAGATAGATGAAATTGATGAAATTGGGCTGAATGTACTTAAGAATTTGAAATCATAAAAATTCGGTGAGCACACCTTACAGTGCAACTCGTTATTGCGAGAAAGAGCGATAGGGATATTCCCTATAATTGAGGTGGCACCGCGCATTGACGTCCTCACACAAGTTTTTTGTGTGAGGACTTTTTCTATGGGGAGGAAAGATATTGGAATTTAAACGATGGCATCGCTTGATGATGTGATTTAACAAGTTAAGGTAAAAGAATTAAGGAGAAAGAAAAATGAAAAATAAACGTTTGATTGGAATTATCGCTGGATTAGCAGTATTAGTAGTGGCTAGCTTGATTTATTCATCTATGAACAAGCCGGTAGCTAAGGAAGAGCAAAAGGTCGCTAAGGTTGGTGTCCTTCAATTTGTTAGTCACCCATCCTTGGACTTGATTTACCAAGGGATTCAAGATGGACTAGCTGAAGAAGGCTATAAGGACGACCAAGTAAAAATCGACTTTATGAACTCTGAAGGCGATCAGAGCAAGGTTGCAACCATGAGTAAACAATTGGTAGCAAATGGAAACGATGTAGTTGTTGGGATTGCGACACCAGCGGCTCAAGGACTTGCAAGTGCTACAAAAGACCTACCTGTTATCATGGCTGCTATTACAGACCCAATCGGTGCGAACTTGGTCAAAGATTTGAAAAAACCAGGTGGCAACATCACAGGGGTGTCAGACCACAACCCAGCTGAACAACAAGTAGAGTTGATTAAAACCCTCACACCAAATGTGAAAACAATCGGAGCTCTTTACTCAAGTAGCGAAGATAACTCAAAAACACAGGTAGAAGAATTCAAGGCTTATGCTGAAAAAGCAGGTTTGACAGTCGAAACATTTGCTGTTCCATCAACAAATGAAATTGCTTCAACAGTTAATGTCATGACAAGCAAGGTCGATGCGATTTGGGTTCCAATTGACAACACCATCGCATCAGCATTCTCAACAGTTGTTTCAAGCAACCAAACAGCTAAAAAGCCAATCTATCCAAGTGCTACTGCCATGGTAGAAGCAGGTGGATTAGCATCTGTAGTAGTTGACCAACACGATCTTGGAGTGGCTACTGGTAAAATGATTGCCAAAGTTTTGAAAGGTGAAAAACCAGCTGATACGCCAGTTAATGTCTTTTCAACTGGTAAGTCAGTGATTAATAAAAAACTAGCGCAGGAACTTGGTATTACTATTCCTGAATCCGTTCTAAAAGAAGCAGGACAAGTGATTGAATAAAGATAAAGGAGGAGTTGGGGACATCTCCTTCCATTTTTACTAAAGAAAGAAATGAGTGAAAGATTATGATAGTATCCATTATTTCTCAGGGGATGGTCTGGGCGATTTTAGGTTTGGGAATCTTTATGACCTTTCGAATTTTGAATTTCCCGGATATGACAACTGAGGGCTCTTTTCCTCTAGGGGGAGCAGTAGCTGTAACCTTGATAACACAAGGGCTTAATCCATTTTTAGCGACCTTGACTGCAGTTGGAGCAGGCTGCCTAGCTGGAATGGCGACTGGTCTCTTATATACCAAAGGTAAAATACCAACTCTCTTATCAGGGATTCTGGTCATGACTTCCTGCCATTCTATCATGCTCATGATTATGGGACGTGCCAATCTGGGGCTTCTTGGAACCAAGCAAATTCAGGATGTTTTACCTTTTGATTCAGATCTTAACCAACTCCTGACTGGATTAATCTTTGTAGCTCTTGTTATTGGACTTATGCTCTTTTTCCTTGATACTAAACTAGGTCAGGCCTACATCGCTACAGGTGACAATCCCGATATGGCTCGTAGCTTTGGTATCAATACGGGACGAATGGAACTCATGGGCTTGGTTCTTTCAAATGGGATTATCGCGCTTGCAGGGGCCTTAATTGCTCAACAAGAAGGATATGCAGATGTTTCTCGAGGAATTGGAGTGATTGTCGTAGGGCTTGCTAGCTTGATTATTGGTGAGGTATTGTTCAAGAGTTTGACCTTGGCAGAGCGACTTATGACTATCGTTGTAGGTTCTATCGCTTATCAGTTCCTCGTATGGGGAGTGATTGCTCTTGGATTTAATACAAGTTATCTTCGTTTGTACAGCGCCTTGATTTTGGCAGTTTGCCTTATGATTCCAACCTTCAAAAGCAAATACCTGAAAGGAGTCAAGTTTAGCAAATGACAGCAATTGTAGAATTAAAAAATGCTACCAAAGTCATCACGAATGGCTTTGACGAGGAAAAAATCATTCTAAATGATGTTTCTCTTGAGATTTTTGAACATGATTTCATTACAATACTAGGTGGAAACGGAGCAGGAAAGTCAACGCTTTTTAACACTATTGCAGGTACCCTACCTTTAACAAGTGGAAGTATCCGTATCATGGGCGAGGATGTGACGCATTTTTCACCAGAAAAGCGAGCTAAGTACTTGTCTCGTGTCTTTCAGGATCCTAAAATGGGTACGGCTCCTCGTATGACCGTTGCAGAAAACCTTTTGATTGCCAAGTTTCGTGGTGAGAAGAGAGGGCTCCTGCTTAGAAGACTATCAAGTCATAGAGAAGAGTTTCAGGCTACCATTGAAAAGGTTGGAAATGGCCTTGAAAAACATCTGGACACTCCGATTGAATTTCTATCAGGTGGTCAACGTCAGGCCTTGAGTCTTTTGATGGCAACCTTAAAGCGACCAGAGTTGCTCTTGTTGGATGAACACACAGCAGCTCTCGACCCAAAGACCAGTGTTGCTTTGATGGAGTTAACAGATGACTTTGTCAGCAAGGATCATCTAACAGCCTTGATGATTACCCACCATATGGAGGATGCACTGAAGTATGGAAATCGTCTGATTGTCATGAAAGAAGGTCGTATCATCCAAGATTTGAACAAAGAAGAAAAAGCAAAAATGAAGATTTCAGACTACTATCAATTATTTGAATAGATGAGTTAAATTATCATCAAAAATAGTGAAGAAAAACTTAGAAGCATGGAAGTGTTTCTGAGTTTTTTATCTCCTCTTTCTATCTAGAAAAATAAGGCAAAGAGAATTACGGAAAGCGTATGAAATGGTTTACTTTTTTTCAGAAATAAGCTATACTAGTTTACGTGAAACTATGATAAGATGGAGGTATTGTGTATGGTTGACAAGCAAGTCATTGAAGAAATCAAAAACAATGCCAACATTGTGGAAGTCATAGGTGATGTGATTTCTTTACAGAAGGCTGGACGGAACTATTTAGGGCTCTGTCCTTTTCATGGTGAAAAGACCCCCTCTTTCAACGTTGTGGAAGACAAGCAGTTTTATCACTGTTTTGGATGTGGGCGTTCAGGAGATGTCTTTAAGTTTATCGAAGAATACCAAGGCGTGTCTTTCATGGAAGCCGTTCAGCTCTTAGGAGAGCGCGTCGGTATTCAACTAGCTATGCCTGTTCAGTCTCGTCCCCAACAAGCTTCCCCTCATCAAGCACTATATGATATGCATGAAGAAGCTGCCCGTTTTTACCATGCCATCCTCATGACGACCAAAATGGGAGAAGAAGCAAGGGCTTATCTCTACAAACGCGGATTGACAGATGATGTTCTGAAGCACTTCCAGATTGGACTAGCTCCAGCAGAGAGAACCTATCTCTACCAACGTTTAGCTGACAAGTTTGAGGAAAAGGATTTATTGGATTCGGGATTGTTTTACCTGTCAGATAGTAATCAATTCTATGATACCTTTTTCGGACGGATCATCTTTCCATTGACCAATGACAAGGGGCAGGTTATTGCCTTTTCAGGTCGTATTTGGCAAGAAACTGATAGTCAGACTGCCAAATATAAAAATAGTCGCTCGACTGCAATTTTTAACAAGAGTTATGAATTGTATCATTTGGACAAGGCAAAAAAGGGAACAGGTAAGATTACAGAGCTCTATCTGATGGAAGGCTTCATGGATGTGATCGCGGCCTACCGTGCTGGTATAGAAAATGCTGTGGCTTCCATGGGGACAGCCCTGAGCAAGGAGCATGTTGACCACCTCAAACGCTTTACCAAAAAAATTGTTCTCAGCTATGATGGTGACAAGGCAGGGCTGGCAGCAACAGCCAAGGCTCTAGAGGAATTAAAAGACTTCTCAGTGGAGGTTGTTCGAGTACCTGATGCCATGGACCCAGATGAGTATTTGCAAAAGAATTCTGCTGAAGACCTGGCTTACCTTTTAACCAAGACTCGTATCAGTCCTATAGAGTTCTATATTCACCAGCTAAAGCCTGAAAATAGTGATAACTTACAGGCGCAAATTGAATTCATTGAAAAGATTGCACCCCTAATCGCCAAAGAAAAGTCTATCACTGCCCAGAATTCTTATATCCACATTCTGGCGGATAATCTACCTTCTTTTGATTACCAGCAGGTGGAACAGATTGTAAATGAAAGTCGCATTGTTCAAAGGCAGGAAAGAGTCAAAGAGGAGCAACCTCCAGCAGCGATTAGTTTACCTGTAACGCGGCAACTGACAGCAGTCATGAGAGCAGAGGCGCATCTCCTCTATAGGATGGCTGAGAACCCAGTTGTGTTAAATGACTACCGATTAAGAGAAGATTTTTTCTTTGATACCCCAGAATTTCAAATTCTTTACGAATTATTAAGTGAGCAGGGAGAAATCGGCTCAGAGGAGCTTTCTCATCAGACGCCTGAGGTTGAAAATGCTTGGTACCACGTGCTTAGCTTGGATTTGCCAGTTGAGATGTCGCCTCAAGAGCTAGCGGAAGTCGAAGCGACTCGAAACCGTGCCCTCCTCAGCAAGGACAACTTAAGAATTAAAAATAAAGTGCAGGAAGCTAGTCATGTAGGAGATACAGACACAGCCTTGGAAGAATTGCAACGATTGATTTCCCAAAAGAGAAGAATGGAGTAATAATGGCAACAAAACAAAAAGAAGTAACCACATTTGATGTGCAAGTAGCAGACTTTATCCGTAACCACAAAAAAACAGGAACAGCAACAGATGACGAAATCAATTCAAGTCTGGTTATTCCTTTTGCCCTTGATGCAGATGGCATTGAAGACCTTTTGCAACGGATCCAGGATGCTGGAATTTCTATCACAGACAACGAAGGAAATCCAAGCGCGCGTGTTCTTAGTGCAGAAGAAGAGCCAGAACTCAGTGATGAGGACTTGATTGGCTCAACTTCTGCCAAGGTCAATGACCCAGTCCGTATGTATTTGAAGGAAATCGGGGTCGTTCCTCTCTTGACCAACGAAGAGGAAAAAGAATTGGCCCTAGCAGTTGAGGCTGGTGATATCGAAGCCAAACAACGTCTTGCAGAAGCCAACCTTCGTTTGGTGGTTTCTATTGCTAAGCGTTACGTAGGGCGTGGCATGCAGTTTCTTGACTTGATCCAAGAAGGAAACATGGGCTTGATGAAGGCTGTTGACAAGTTTGACTATTCAAAAGGATTCAAGTTTTCAACTTACGCAACTTGGTGGATTCGTCAGGCGATTACCCGTGCCATCGCTGACCAGGCTCGTACCATTCGTATCCCTGTTCACATGGTTGAAACCATTAACAAGCTTGTCCGTGAACAGCGGAATCTCCTTCAAGAATTGGGGCAAGATCCAACACCTGAACAAATCGCTGAGCGTATGGATATGACACCTGACAAGGTGCGTGAAATCTTGAAAATCGCCCAAGAACCAGTATCACTTGAAACACCGATTGGTGAAGAGGACGATAGTCATCTTGGGGACTTTATCGAAGACGAAGTGATTGAAAATCCAGTAGACTACACAACTCGAATCGTTTTGCGTGAGCAGTTGGATGAAGTCCTGGATACTCTTACAGACCGTGAAGAAAACGTCTTGCGCTTGCGTTTTGGACTAGATGATGGTAAAATGCGTACTCTTGAAGATGTCGGTAAAGTCTTTAACGTGACTCGTGAACGTATCCGTCAGATTGAGGCCAAGGCTTTGAGAAAATTGCGCCAACCAAGTCGCAGCAAACCGCTTCGTGATTTTATTGAAGACTAAGAGTGAGGAATAACATGGCTTATACAGAAGAGCAAATTGAAACGATCAAAACACGTATTTTAAACGCCTTGGAAGAAGTCATCGACCCTGAGTTGGGGATTGATATTGTCAACCTAGGTTTGATTTATGAAATTCGATTTGATGGTGAAACGGGTCACACTGAAATTGATATGACCTTGACAACTATGGGCTGCCCATTGGCTGATCTTTTGACAGACCAGATACACGATGCGATGACAGATGTGCCTGAGGTAACTAATACCGAAGTTAAATTAGTCTGGTATCCAGCTTGGACAGTTGAAAAAATGAGTCGATACGCGCGTATCGCCCTAGGAATTAAATAAAGACTAAAAAAATGAGAGAGACGATTGGAAAATAAGGTAATTTTATCCTTTTTCCTTTGGTCTCTTCTTTCTTTTGCTGATTTTCTGGAAATAAAATGGTATAATGAAAGGTATGGAAAACGAAAAATTGCGTATTAATATGCTAAGTTCAAGTGAAAAAGTAGCTGGTCAAGGAGTGTCAGGAGCTTATAGAGAATTGGTTAGTCTCCTTCACCGCGATGCCAAAGACCAGTTGATTGTTACGGAGAATCTTCCTGTAGAGGCAGATGTAACTCATTTTCACACCATTGATTTCCCTTATTATTTATCTACTTTCCAAAAGAAACGCTCTGGGAGAAAAATTGGCTATGTGCATTTTTTGCCTGATACGCTTGAGGGGAGTTTGAAGATTCCATTTTTCCTAAAAGGAATTGTCAAACGCTATGTTTTTTCCTTTTACAACCGAATGGAACACTTGGTGGTGGTCAATCCCATGTTTATCGAGGATTTAGTGGCTGCTGGTATTCCGCGTGAAAAAGTAACTTATATTCCAAATTTTGTAAACAAAGAAAAATGGCATCCATTACCAGCTGAACAGGTTGCACAACTCCGGAAGGAAATGGATCTTGCGGAAGATCAGTTTGTCGTAATCGGTGCGGGTCAGGTTCAGAAACGTAAAGGAATTGATGATTTTATCCGTCTTGCTGAGGAATTGCCAGAAATTACCTTTATCTGGGCAGGTGGTTTTTCATTTGGTGGGATGACAGATGGTTATGAACGCTACAAGAAGATAATGGACAATCCACCTGAAAATCTTATTTTCCCTGGAATTGTGTCACCGGAAAGGATGCGGGAACTTTATGCTATGGCGGATCTGTTCTTACTACCAAGTTACAATGAATTATTCCCTATGACCATCTTAGAGGCGGCAAGTTGTGAAGCGCCGATTATGTTGAGAGATTTGGACCTGTATAAGGTTATTCTTGATGGGAATTATCGTGCTACAAGTGATGTTTCCGAGATGAGAGAAGCAATCTTAGAATACAAGAATGATCCTGAAGCCTTAAAAGACTTGAAAGAAAAAGCTCGCGAGATCTCCAAAGAGTACTCTGAGGAGCATTTGTTGGAAATCTGGTTAAAATTTTATCGAGAACAGGCCGCTTTGGGCAAAAAGTGAGGTAATTTATGCGAATTGGTTTATTTACAGATACCTATTTCCCTCAAGTTTCCGGGGTTGCGACTAGTATTCGGACCTTGAAAACTGAGCTTGAAAAGCAAGGACATGCAGTTTTTATCTTTACAACAACTGATAAAGATGTGAATCGATACGAGGATTGGCAAATTATTCGCATTCCGAGTGTCCCTTTCTTTGCATTTAAGGATCGACGATTTGCCTACCGAGGTTTTACAAAGGCGCTCGAAATTGCCAAGCAGTATCAACTCGATATCATTCATACCCAGACAGAATTTTCGCTTGGTTTGTTAGGGATTTGGATTGCGAGAGAATTGAAAATTCCAGTTATTCATACCTACCATACCCAGTATGAAGACTATGTGCATTACATTGCTAAGGGCATGCTAATTCGTCCGAGTATGGTGAAATATTTGGTGCGTGGCTTCCTTCATGATGTAGATGGCGTGATTTGCCCTAGTGAAATTGTTCGTGACCTTTTATCTAAATACAAAGTCAAGGTTGAGAAGCGTGTCATCCCAACTGGAATTGAGTTGGCTAAGTTTGAACGACCTGAGATCAAAGAGGAAAACTTACAAGAGCTTCGTTCGAAGTTAGGTATTCAGGAAGGCGAAAAAATGCTACTGAGCCTTTCTCGTATCTCCTTTGAGAAGAATATCCAAGCAGTCTTAGCTGCCTTTGCACAGGTTTTGAAAGAAGAAGACAAGGTGAAGTTGGTTGTTGCTGGAGACGGACCTTATCTGGATAGTCTGAAAGAACAAGCAGGGAAATTAAACATACAAAAACATGTGATTTTTACAGGTATGATTGTTCCAAGTGAGACAGCCTTGTACTATAAAGCAGCTGATTTCTTTATCTCAGCCTCTACGAGTGAAACTCAGGGCTTAACCTATCTGGAAAGTCTAGCCAGTGGAACGCCTGTTATTGCTCATGGCAACCCCTATCTTGAAAATCTAATCAATGATAAAATGTTTGGGACCCTCTACTATGGAGAACGAGAGCTTGCAGGAGCTATTCTTGAAGCCTTGATTGCTACTCCTGATATGTCTGAACAAAAGTTGGCGGATAAGTTGTATGAGATTTCGGCTGAAAATTTTGGGAAACGAGTTCATGAGTTTTACCTTGATGCCATTATCTCAAATAACTTTGAACATGAGTTACATGATGGTCAACCTGTCAGTCAGCGATTCTTAAAAACGATTCTCTATCTACCTCAACAGGCTGTTACAAGTCCAGTAAAGGAATCCAAGCGTATTTTAAGAGCATCTCGAAAACAATTGTCTAGCATCAGAGATTATTGGAGAGACGAATTCAAATAATAGAATAAGAGGAAGAAAAAATGAAAAAATTAATGAGAAGTGGGAAAGATCAAAAAATTGGTGGAGTATGAGCAGGAGTTGCTCATTATTTTGATATTGATCCAACAATTGTTCGTGTCATTTGGGCTGTTCTTGCATTTTGTTATGGGACAGGAGTCCTTGCTTATATCATTTTATGGTTGATTGCACCAGTTTCGACAGAATATTAAATTAGAATTATATAGAAAAAGGAGAAGTTATGGCTTTTGGAGATAACGGAAAACGTAAAAAAACTTTGTTTGAAAAGGTGACGCTTGTTGTCGTGCTCATCATGTTGTTTGTAACCCTTGCTGGTATCTTTGCAACTGCGCTTGGAGCTTTCAGCAGATTCTAAGCAAGCTACGAGGATAAAAACAATAACTAATGACTGGGTTCTCCCCAGCCTTTTTAAAGTGAGAAGAAAATATGAGTATGTTTTTAGATACAGCCAAGATTAAGGTCAAGGCTGGTAATGGTGGCGATGGCATGGTTGCCTTTCGCCGTGAAAAATATGTCCCTAATGGTGGTCCTTGGGGTGGTGATGGTGGACGTGGAGGTAACGTTGTTTTCGTGGTAGACGAAGGCTTACGTACCTTGATGGATTTCCGTTATAACCGTCATTTCAAGGCTGATTCTGGTGAAAAAGGGATGACCAAAGGAATGCACGGACGTGGTGCAGAAGATCTACGTGTTCGCGTGCCACAGGGGACTACTGTACGTGATGCGGAAACAGGTAAAGTCATTACAGACTTGATTGAACATGGTCAAGAATTTATCGTGGCTCATGGCGGTCGAGGTGGTCGTGGAAATATCCGTTTTGCCACGCCAAAAAATCCTGCACCTGAAATCTCTGAGAATGGAGAACCAGGTCAAGAACGTGAGTTGCAACTGGAATTGAAGATCCTAGCGGATGTCGGCTTGGTCGGTTTCCCATCTGTCGGAAAGTCAACATTGCTTAGTGTCATCACTTCAGCTAAGCCCAAAATCGGTGCTTACCACTTTACGACGATTGTCCCTAATCTAGGGATGGTTCGTACGCAGTCAGGTGAATCTTTTGCAGTAGCAGACCTTCCAGGTTTGATTGAAGGGGCTAGTCAAGGTGTTGGTCTTGGAACCCAGTTTCTCCGTCATATTGAACGTACACGAGTTATCCTCCATGTCATCGATATGTCAGCTAGCGAAGGACGTGATCCTTATGAGGACTACCTTGCGATCAATAAGGAATTAGAATCCTACAACCTTCGTCTCATGGAACGTCCGCAGATCATCGTAGCCAACAAGATGGATATGCTTGAAAGTCAGGAAAATCTTAAAACTTTCAAGGAAAAGTTGGCAGCAAACTACGACGAGTTTGAGGAACTTCCAGCCATCTTCCCAATTTCTGGTCTGACCAAGCAAGGGTTAGCGACTCTTTTGGATGCTACAGCCGAGTTGTTAGACAAGACTCCAGAATTCCCAATCTATGATGAATCCGATATGGAAGAAGAGGCTTACTATGGCTTTGACGAGGAAGAAAAGGCCTTTGAGATTAGCCGTGATGATGATGCGACATGGGTACTTTCTGGTGAGAAACTCATGAAACTCTTTAACATGACCAACTTTGACCGTGACGAATCAGTCATGAAGTTTGCCCGTCAGCTTCGTGGTATGGGAGTTGACGAAGCTCTTCGTGCACGTGGTGCCAAAGATGGCGACTTGGTCCGAATCGGTAAATTTGAGTTTGAATTTGTAGACTAGGAGATTGATATGGGAGATAAACCGATATCATTCCGAGATGCAGATGGAAATTTTGTTTCTGCAGCAGATGTGTGGAATGAAAAGAAACTAGAAGAATTGTTTAATCGTCTCAATCCTAAACGTGCTCTTCGATTGGCACGTACAAAGAAAGAAGAAACACAGTCAAAGAAATAAAAAGTTCCCGTGATCTTTTGATCACGGGATTTGTTTTATTCACTAAAGAAAAATGGCGGCGCATATTTTTTAAGACTCTCAAAACAAGCTTGCGCTTTTGTAGCATCTTCACAGATAATCATGCAAACATCGTCTCCACAAAGGGTTGCAACGATATCTGGAAAGGCCAAGGAATCAATTACAGATCCAAATGATTGGGCTAAACCGGGTAAAGTTTTCAAAATAACCTGGTGTTGCACAGGACGCAGCATAACAAGAGCGTCTTCCATATAATTTTCAAGACGTTTTTCCCATTTGGAGATAGACCCTGTATTTAGCACATAATAAGAATTATCCTCTTCGCGCACTTTTGAAAGGTTCATGGTTTTGATATCGCGTGATAAGGTAGCCTGAGTAACTTGGATATCATTTTCCGCTAATAAGGCTTGTAATTCAGCTTGAGTGTGGATTTTGTTTTTTGAAACGAGGGCGCGGATAAGTTGGTGTCTGTGTTCTGATTTGTTCATAAAGTAAGTACTCCTTTTACAAGGTACAGTAGCGTGGACTGAACGATAACGTCAGTCGGGTGGTAGGCGGTATTGTCACGTATGATGATTTCGCAGTCAGTAGGATAAAGAACTAGATGGAGAGATTCTCCTTCTTTTAACTTGTCACTAGTTGCGTGCAGATAAACTGGGTAGCAATCCGTTCATCTACATTGATGTTCTTTAATGACAGTGAATCATTCAATTTGGGTAGCTTTTTGTCACGGCTTGTTGTGAATTTACTCTAAATGTAATTCACAGAGATTTCCAACATGTGGTCTGGTAGCGTGTATGATAAATGGTTACACATGTTGGTTAGAGGGAGTATCTTTTGTCCAAGTTCTATCTAGGGGCTTCTATAATGCTTTAAGATGAACTGGATTTGATACGAAGTTTATGTTTGATTCGACTGTTCAAGTGGAAAACTTCGGTTATAGGAAGTTCAATGGTCAAATTCATTAACTTTTCCTTTGAATATTTCCATATTGAAAGTCTGGTAGATTATACCTTTTGACAAGGTAGGATAAGACTAGACTGTGCTAAATCAACAGTCAACTGATAGTCTGTATTATCTCGAATTGTAATCTCAAAGTCTGTGGTGTAGAGAACCAAACGGAGAGTATCTCCTTCTTTAAGTTTGTAGATAGTTGGTTGAAGCTCTAGCTGGAAGTCCATCCATTCATTTGGTTGGATTTCTTCAATAGTCAGGAGATTGGTTCGATTTTGAAGATTAAGGTAGCCTTTGGTGATGACACGTTGGGCACTTGGGTTGAATGGTAGTTCACAGAGATTTTCTAACATGTGGTAACGACCATTATCAATGGTTCTAGCACTTAAAACAGCTGGATAAGGCTGTAGATATTTCTTTTGTCCAAGTTCTAACAGTTGGGCTGATAATAAGCCCTTGTTCGTACTTGATTTGACACGAAGTTTCAGCTCCACTCGCCCATTTAAGTGAATGTCTTGACTTACTGGAAGGTCAATGGTGATCTGATTGGCTTTTCCTTGGTAAAGTTCGGTGTTGAAGATCTGGTAAGTCTTTCCATAACGATCAAAATCTTTTTGATCATACTGGTTTTGAATCACTTTTTCTTCAGTTCCAAGTGAGAAGGTATGCAGTTCATCCTGCTTGCCAAAGTTATCAAGATCTTGCCATCTTTGCGGTGCGATATTGTCCTGCCAGATAACAGTCGGAAGTTGATAGCCTGAGTCAAGTCCTAACAATTTCTTACTTAACAAGGCATTCATGGACTCGCGGAAGTCGATCGACTGCCAGTTGTTCATATAGACATGGGCACCATGATGGAAAAAGAGGTGCTTATTGATATGGCTAGGTAGGGCATGAAACATCTGGTAAACATGAAGAGGTTTGACGTTCCAGTCCTGGGAACCATGCGTAAAGACGACTTCAGCTCGAACCTTGTGAGCATTGAGCAGATAGTTGCGGTCATGCCAAAATTGATTGTAGTCACCAGTCTTGCGATCGAGTTTCTCTTTTACCTTCTCTAAGTCTGCTTGATGAGCTTCATTGCCACGAATATAGTCACCAGCTTGGAGGTTGCGAGAGTAGGTCAATTCAGCAAGTGAGTCAAAATCCTCACCTGGGTAACCACCTGGACTGGTCACTAGACCATTTTCCCGATAGTAGTTGTACCAAGAGGAGATACCTGCTTCAGCGATGATGACTTCTAAGCCATCAACACCAGTGGTGGCGAGACCATTGGACATGGTACCTAGATAGGAAATACCTGTTGTTGCGACTTTGCCGTTTGACCAATCAGCTTTGACCTCACGATTCCGCATGTGGTCAGTAAAGGCACGACAACGACCATTAAGCCAATCAATGACATTTTTATAAGCTTCAATCTGCTGGTAATCCCCATTGGTCATAAGCCCTTGGGAATCCCTGGTACCAACACCCGATACATAGAGATTGGCAAATCCACGTGGGAGGAAGTAGTCATTTAGAGTATATGAGCTATTGATATGAGATAGCTTTTCTTCAGCTTCTAAGACGACTTCTGCTTGACCATGAGGTTCGACTAAATTCAGCTTAGGTTCCTCAAGCTCAATGGTGTGGGGCGGTTTGACCTCAAGCTCCCCTTCCATTTTGTAGAGACCCTTGTCACTGGCTTTGTCGTTGGTCCCTTGGTGATAAGGGCTGGCAGTCATAAGAGCAGGTACATGACCATCGTAACGTGGGCGGATAACGCTGACTTTGACTAAATCAGGGAGTCCGTCTTTATCAGTATCCATACGGCTCTCGACATACACGACTTCACGAATGACATCATGAGTAGAGAAGGTTGCCAAGCTCTTACCGTTAAAGTAGTGGTAGTGATTATCTTCTGAAATGAGTCCATCACTAACAAGCTGATCGATGAGCGTATTTCCTTTTTTTGTTCGCGTATTGAGTAACTGATAAAGGTTTTCAATGAGATCTCCATAAACAATAGGAAAACCAGTTTCTCTACGGAATTGTTCGGCATCCTCAAAGTCAACAAGATAGCTAAATCCTAAAAGTTGAAAAACTACTGTGTAGAAAATCTCCGCAGTTAACTCACGGTCTGACTGGAAAAAAGTTACTAAATCTGTTTCTTTATCCGCAGCCAAAGTTGACAAGGCATAATCCGTGTTAGAATAAGTGAAAAAACTCCAACGAATGAAGTCTTCAAACTGTCTTTTTAAGGACAGTTGGGGTGACAGCTTTAGACCAAGACCTTCTAATTCTGCAAATCGTTGAGAACTAGTGGTTGGTTGATAGCTGAATTGATTAAAACGCATGTTTCTCTCCTTTGAAAACAGACTGGATTTATTATATCAAAAAAGAGGGAAAAATGGAATAAATAAACTTAAATGAAATAAATTTCTTAAACCAGCATATCTATTTGCTAAGTTATTATAAAATGCTGAATAAATACCATAGGAGTAAGCCTTTTTATAGAGATTTTTATATGTAAAACTGCATATAACTCCTATCTTTATTATTCTTCGTTTGGTATAAATATATCTAAATTTACATTTAAAACTATTATATAATATTAATTTTATATTTTCTTCCTTTGAAAAATGAAGAATTTAACAGTAAGAAGAGAAGAAGTTTGTAACTGATGATATTGAAAAGAAAGTGCAGAGTTGCTTCAATATCCAGCTTAAAATGGTATAATAGTAGTAAAACGAAAGCAAGGAGGAGAAGAAATGATTGCACAGCTCGATACCAAGACTGTTTACAGTTTTATGGAAAGTGTGGTTTCGATTGAAAAATATGTACATACAGCTAAAGATTATGGCTATTCTCACCTTGCTATCATGGATGTGGATAATCTTTATGGAGCCTATCACTTTTTAGAGGTGACTCGAAAATATGGAATCCAACCTTTAATTGGTCTCGAAATAACCTTGATTATAGACGAGAAGGCGATCTCTTTCCGTTTTCTAGCCCTATCCACTAAAGGTTATCAAGAGTTGATGAAGTTATCCACTTTAAAAATGACTGGACGGAAAAATTGGTCTGACTTCACCTCCCACCTCGAAGATGTTGCTATTATTGTTCCCTATTTTGATGGAATCGATCAGCTGGATTTAGGTCATGATTATTTTATTGGGGTTAGTCCCGATACTACTCAAGAAGTCTTTACGAAACCCATTCTTCCACTGTATCAGGTCAACTCCTTTGAGAAAGAAGACATGCAGGTTTTGCAAATCTTGTCGGCAATCAAAGATAATGTCAGTCTGAGAGAAGTGGATGTGCATTCACAACAAGGGATCTTTCTACCAGCCTCAGACTTAGAAACAAGATTTAAAAATCGTTTTCCTCAGGCACTTACCAATCTTCAAGGCTTGATAGAGAATGTTAGCTACCAACTTGATCCAAGTTTAAAACTCCCTCGCTTTAACCCTGAAAGACCAGCGGTAGAAGAACTTAGAGAGAGGGCTGAGCAAGGCTTGATAGCCAAGGGGCTAACCTCAGTTTTTTACCGAGAGCGGCTAAATGAAGAGTTGGCTGTTATTCATGATATGGGATTTGACGACTATTTCCTAGTAGTTTGGGATTTGTTGCGCTTTGGACGTTCCCAAGGCTACTATATGGGAATGGGGCGCGGGTCTGCTGTGGGTAGTTTGGTCGCCTACTCACTTGACATCACAGGGATTGATCCAGTTGAGAAAAACTTGATTTTCGAGCGCTTTTTAAATCGCGAGCGTTACACCATGCCTGATATTGATATTGACATTCCAGACCTTTATAGACCAGAGTTCATTCGTTATGTTCGTGATCGCTATGGCAGTCAACATGTGGCACAAATTGTCACTTATTCGACCTTTGGAGCAAAACAGGCGATTCGTGATGTTTTCAAACGCTATGGCGTTCCAGAGTACGAATTAACAAATATTACGAAAAAAATCAGTTTCCGAGATACGCTAACGACAGCCTATGAAAAGAATTTACAGTTTAGGCAGGTCATCAATAGCAAAATGGAATATCAAAAAGCTTTTGAGATTGCTCGAAAGATTGAAGGGTATCCTCGTCAGACCTCTATCCATGCCGCTGGGGTCGTTATGAGTGACCAAGACCTGACGGACTATATCCCACTCAAATACGGTGAGGATATGCTGATCACCCAGTATGATGCTCATGGTGTTGAAGCTAATGGCCTTTTAAAAATGGATTTCCTAGGTCTGCGTAACCTAACTTTTGTCCAAAAAATGCAGGAATTATTGGCCGAGTCAGGAGGTATTCATCTGAGAATAGAGGATATTGATCTGGAAGACAAAGAAACTCTGGCTCTCTTTGCTGCTGGAAATACCAAGGGGATTTTCCAATTTGAACAACCTGGCGCCATTCGACTCTTGAAACGTGTTCAGCCGCAAGTCTTTGAAGAGGTAGTAGCAACGACATCCCTCAATAGACCAGGTGCTAGTGATTATATTGATAATTTTGTGGCTCGTAAGCACGGGAAAGAAAAGGTGACGGTGCTAGATCCTGCCTTGGAGGACATTCTGTCATCAACCTACGGTATCATGCTCTATCAAGAGCAAGTCATGCAGGTAGCTCAACGGTTTGGAGGCTTCAGTCTTGGTAAAGCCGATATTCTCAGACGAGCCATGGGTAAGAAAAATGCTAAAGAGATGCATTTGATGAAGGAAGATTTTATCACGGGAGCTATGAAATTGGGGCATTCAGAAGAAAAGGCCAACCAAGTTTTTGCAGTGATGGAAAAGTTTGCAGGCTATGGATTTAACAGATCCCATGCTTATGCCTACTCAGCGCTGGCTTTCCAGCTTGCTTATTTCAAGACGCATTATCCTGCTATTTTCTTTCAAGTCATGTTGAATTATTCAAGTAGTGATTACATTGTAGATGCATTGCAGATGGACTTTGAAGTAGCTCCTTTAGCAATCAACAGCATTCCCTATCACGATAAAATTGCTCAGAAGAAAATATTTCTAGGTCTAAAAGCCATTAAGGGCATGCCAAGAGATTTTTCTTACTGGATTATTGAAAATCGTCCCTTCTCAAGCATTGAAGATTTTGTCACACGTCTTCCCAAGAATTACAAGAAACTGTCGCTTCTGACTCCTTTGGTTGAACTGGGGCTTTTTGATGAGTTTGACAAGAATCGCCAAAAAATCCTAGTGAATCTACCCAACCTATTTGTTTTTGTTGAGGAGTTAGGTGGACTCTTTGCAGATACAAATTATAGTTGGACTGAAGCTGATGATTTTACTCAAGCAGAGAAGTTTTACAAGGAGCAGGAACTGATTGGGGTAGGTATCAGTTCCCATCCTCTCCAAACTCTTGCCAAACAAGCCCTATATCCGACGACGCCAATCGCTAATCTTACTGAGGGAGCTCAAACCACTCTCCTAGTTGAAGTTCAAAAGATTAAAGTGATTCGAACCAAGAAAGGCGAGAGTATGGCCTTTCTACAGGTTCATGATAGTAAGTCTCGGATAGATGTAACTGTATTTTCAGACCAATATAGAAAATATGCTTCCATTTTATCCGAAGGGAAATTTTACTACATCAATGGCAAAGTTCAATCTCGAGATGGTCGTCTGCAAATGATTGCACAAGATTTGAAAGAAACAGTGGCAGAACGATTCTGGATTCAAGTTAAAAATCATGAATACGATAAAGAGATTTCAAATATCCTAGAACAATACAAAGGCCCAATCCCTGTCATTATCAGGTATGAAGAGGAAGGAAAAACGGTTGTTTCTACACAACATTTTGTAAGAAAAGATTCTGCTCTAGAGGAAAAATTAGAGGGAATTGCTATGAAAACGATTTATCGCTAAAAATACGGAAAATAGAAGAATTTTCGATTTAAATGTGGTATAATCAGTAAGAATGTTAAAAGAAAAAGGAGCATAAACCAAATGAAACGTATTGCTGTTTTGACCAGTGGTGGAGACGCCCCTGGTATGAATGCTGCCATCCGCGCAGTAGTTCGCCAAGCAATCTCAGAAGGAATGGAAGTTTTTGGTATCTATGATGGATACGCAGGTATGGTTGCCGGTGAAATTTATCCACTTGATGCTGCTTCAGTAGGAGACATCATTTCACGTGGTGGTACTTTCCTTCACTCTGCTCGTTACCCTGAGTTTGCACAACTTGAAGGCCAACTTAAAGGGATTGAGCAATTGAAAAAACACGGTATCGAAGGAGTCGTAGTTATCGGTGGAGACGGTTCTTATCACGGAGCTATGCGCTTGACTGAGCATGGATTCCCAGCTATCGGACTTCCAGGAACTATTGATAACGATATCGTAGGTACTGATTTCACAATTGGATTTGATACTGCGGTTACGACTGCGATGGATGCGATTGATAAGATTCGTGATACATCATCAAGTCACCGTCGTACTTTCGTTGTTGAAGTAATGGGACGTAACGCTGGTGATATCGCTCTTTGGGCTGGTATCGCAACTGGTGCTGATGAAATTATCATCCCTGAAGAAGGCTTCAAGATGGAAGATATCGTAGCTAGTATCAAAGCTGGTTATGAGCACGGTAAAAAACACAACATTATCGTTTTGGCAGAAGGTGTTATGTCAGCAGCTGAATTTGCTCAAAAACTAAAAGAAGCTGGCGATACAAGCGATCTTCGTGTAACTGAACTTGGACACATCCAACGTGGTGGGTCACCAACCGCTCGTGACCGAGTATTGGCATCACGCATGGGTGCACACGCTGTTAAACTCCTTAAACAAGGAATCGGTGGTGTCGCTGTTGGTATCCGTAACGAGAAAATGGTAGAGAATCCAATTCTTGGAACAGCAGAAGAAGGAGCTTTGTTTAGCTTAACAGCGGATGGTAAGATCGTTGTTAACAACCCTCATAAAGCTGATCTTGAACTTTCTGATTTGAACAAGAGCTTGTCCTAATCAACTTTCATTAATTTGGTAACATGACCTTAAAAGGTCGAATTATATAAAGGAGTCACAAAAATCATGAACAAACGTGTAAAAATCGTTGCAACTTTAGGTCCTGCGGTTGAAATCCGTGGTGGTAAAAAATTCGGTGAAGACGGATACTGGGGTGAAAAACTTGACGTTGAAGCTTCAGCTCAAAATATTGCTAAATTGATTGAAGCAGGAGCAAACACTTTCCGTTTCAACTTCTCACACGGTGACCACCAAGAACAAGGTGAGCGTATGGCAACTGTTAAACTTGCTGAGAAACTTGCAGGTAAAAAAGTTGGTTTCCTTCTTGATACTAAAGGACCTGAAATCCGTACAGAATTGTTTGAAGGTGACGCAAAAGAGTACTCTTACACAACTGGTGAAAAAATCCGTGTTGCAACTAAACAAGGAATCAAATCAACTCGTGATGTGATTGCTTTGAACGTTGCTGGTGCCCTTGATATCTACGATGATGTTGAAGTTGGTCACCAAGTTTTGGTTGACGATGGTAAATTGGGTCTTCGTGTTTTCGCAAAAGACGATGCAACTCGTGAATTTGAAGTAGTCGTTGAAAATGACGGTATCATTGCTAAGCAGAAAGGTGTAAACATCCCTAACACTAAAATTCCTTTCCCAGCTCTTGCTGAACGTGATAACGATGATATCCGTTTCGGTTTGGAACAAGGTATCAACTTCATCGCGATTTCATTCGTACGTACTGCAAAAGACGTCGACGAAGTTCGTGCAATCTGTGAAGAAACTGGTAATGGTCACGTTCAATTGTTTGCGAAAATCGAAAACCAACAAGGTATCGATAACTTGGATGAAATCATTGAAGCTGCTGACGGTATCATGATCGCTCGTGGTGACATGGGTATCGAAGTACCATTCGAAATGGTTCCAGTTTATCAAAAAATGATCATCACTAAAGTGAACGCAGCAGGTAAAGTTGTTATCACAGCAACAAACATGCTTGAAACAATGACTGAAAAACCACGTGCAACTCGTTCAGAAGTATCAGACGTATTTAACGCTGTTATCGACGGAACTGACGCTACAATGCTTTCAGGTGAGTCTGCAAACGGTAAATACCCACTTGAGTCAGTAACAACAATGGCTACAATTGACAAGAACGCACAAACTCTTCTTAACGAATACGGACGTTTGAACTCAGATACATTCGAACGTAACTCTAAGACAGAAGTTATGGCTTCAGCTGTTAAAGACGCTACTAACTCAATGAATATCAAATTGGTTGTTACTCTTACTAAGACTGGTCACACAGCTCGTTTGATTTCTAAATACCGTCCAAATGCTGATATCTTGGCATTGACATTCGACGAATTGACAGAGCGTGGATTGATGTTGAACTGGGGTGTTATCCCAATGTTGACTGAAGCTCCATCATCAACTGATGATATGTTCGAAATCGCTGAACGTAAAGCAGTTGAAGCAGGTCTTGTAGAATCTGGTGACGATATTGTTATCGTTGCAGGTGTGCCACTTGGAGAAGCTGTTCGTACAAACACAATGCGTATCCGTACAGTACGTTAATCTAACACAAAAACCTATCATTTCAGGCTGAAAAGCTTGAGTGATAGGTTTTTTTTTATCAAAATGAGATGGTATTTAGTAAATAGGAATGGGAAAAAACTGAAAATTATGGTATAATAGAACGAAAAGACCTTTTTAGTAAATTTTGAAAGAGTAAAACATGAGAAAAATTGTCATCAATGGTGGACGTCCATTGCAAGGTGAGATCACCATTAGTGGTGCTAAAAATAGTGTTGTAGCGCTTATTCCAGCTATTATCTTATCAGATGATATTGTCACTTTAGATTGTGTTCCAGATATTTCAGACGTTGCTAGTCTTGTCGAAATCATGGAAATTATGGGGGCGACTGTTAAGCGTTATGAGGATGTCTTGGAGATTGATCCAAGAGGTGTTCAAAACATTCCTATGCCTTATGGCAAGATTAATAGCTTGCGTGCTTCTTATTATTTCTACGGAAGTCTTTTAGGTCGCTTTGGTGAAGCTACAGTTGGACTTCCTGGTGGATGTGATCTGGGACCTCGTCCGATTGACCTTCACTTAAAAGCCTTTGAAGCCATGGGTGCTAAGGTCAGCTATGAGGGAGATAATATGAATTTATCTGCCCAAGGTAAGGGGCTTCATGGCGCAAGTATTTACATGGATACCGTCAGTGTAGGTGCAACAATTAACACGATGATTGCTGCGGTTAAAGCTAAGGGACGTACTGTCATTGAAAATGCGGCTCGTGAACCGGAAATTATTGATGTCGCTACCCTTTTGAACAATATGGGGGCCCATATTCGTGGTGCAGGAACTGATATTATCATTATTGATGGTGTCGAGAAACTTCATGGAACGCGTCATCAGGTTATTCCAGACCGTATCGAAGCTGGAACCTATATTTCACTTGCTGCAGCGGTAGGAAAAGGAATTCGTATTAACAACGTTCTCTATGAACACTTAGAAGGCTTTATCGCCAAACTAGAGGAAATGGGCGTTCGTATGACGGTCTCAGAAGACAGTATCTTCGTTGAAGAGCAATCTGGTTTGAAGGCCATCAATATCAAAACAGCACCCTATCCAGGGTTCGCAACCGATTTGCAACAGCCTATCACGCCACTTTTACTAACTGCCCAAGGTCGTGGAACCATTATTGATACGATTTATGAGAAACGTGTCAATCATGTCTTTGAGTTAGCAAAAATGGATGCGGATATTACGACTACAAACGATCACATTATCTACAACGGTGGTCGTAAGTTACACGGGGCAAGTGTAAAAGCTACAGACTTGCGAGCTGGTGCTGCACTTGTCATCGCTGGCTTGATGGCTCAAGGCCAGACTGAAATTACGAATATTGAGTTTATCCTTCGTGGCTACTCAGATATTATTGAAAAATTGCGTAGTCTTGGAGCGGATATTACACTCGTTGAAGACTAAGCCGTTGAGGTGATTATGAATATTTGGACCAAATTAGCAATGTTTTCTTTTTTTGAAACGGAGCGCTTGTATTTGCGTCCTTTCTTTTTTAGTGATAGTCATGCATTTTTCGAGATTGCTTCAAACCCTGAGAATTTACAGTTTATTTTTCCCAGTCAAGCAAATTTGGAAGAAAGTCAGTACGCACTTGCTAACTATTTTATGAAGAATCCTCTGGGTGTTTGGGCAATTTGTCTCCAAGGAAATCAAGAAATTATTGGCTCTATTAAATTTGAAAAGATTGATGAAATCAAAAAAGAAGCAGAAATTGGTTACTTCTTAAAGAAAGATTCTTGGTCACAAGGTTATATGACAGAAGTGGTTACCAAGATATGTCAGCTTTCTTTTGAAGAATTTGGTTTAAAACAATTATCCATCATCACTCATCTGGAGAATCAAGCTAGCCAAAAAGTAGCCTTAAAATCGGGATTTAGTCTCTTCCGACAGTTTAAGGGGAGCGATCGCTATACACGAAAAATGAGGGACTATCTTGAATTTCGATACATAAAAGGAGAATTCAATGAGTAAACACCAGGAAATTTTGTCCTATCTGGAAGAGTTGCCAATTGGGAAGAGAGTTAGTGTTCGCAGTATTTCCAATCACCTAGGTGTTAGTGACGGAACAGCCTACCGAGCTATCAAAGAAGCTGAAAATCGTGGAATCGTTGAAACTCGGCCACGTAGTGGAACCATACGGGTCAAGTCCCAAAAAGTGGCTATTGAGCGGCTAACCTATGCTGAAATTGCTGAAGTCACCTCCTCTGAAGTTTTAGCTGGTCAGGAAGGGCTAGAGCGAGAGTTTAGCAAATTCTCCATTGGGGCTATGACAGAGCAAAATATCCTGTCCTATCTCCATGATGGTGGTCTTTTGATCGTAGGAGACCGCACTCGCATTCAACTTTTGGCGCTGGAAAATGAAAATGCAGTCCTCGTTACGGGTGGTTTTCATGTCCAAGATGATGTTCTTGAGTTGGCTAATAAAAAAGGGATTCCAGTTCTGAGGAGTAAACATGACACTTTTACAGTAGCGACCATGATTAACAAAGCCCTCTCAAATGTTCAAATCAAAACCGATATTCTGACAGTCGAAAAGCTCTATCGTCCCAGTCATGAGTATGGCTTTTTGAGAGAAACGGATACGGTCAAAGATTATCTAGACTTGGTCCGTAAGAACAGAAGTAGTCGTTTCCCAGTCATTAATCAGCACCAAGTGGTTGTTGGAGTTGTTACCATGCGTGACGCAGGAGATAAGTCTCCCAGTACAACGATTGACAAGGTGATGACGCGAAGTATCTTCGTAACTGGCTTAGCAACCAATATTGCCAATGTCAGTCAACGAATGATTGCAGAAGATTTTGAGATGGTTCCTGTTGTCAGAAGTAACCAAACCTTGCTCGGTGTCGTAACACGACGAGATGTCATGGAAAAGATGAGCCGTTCCCAAGTTTCTGCTTTGCCGACTTTCTCAGAACAAATCGGGCAAAAACTCTCTTATCATCATGATGAAGTCGTCATTACTGTTGAGCCCTTCATGCTGGAGAAAAATGGTGTCCTTGCTAATGGAGTCTTGGCTGAAATCCTCAACCATATGACCCAAGACCTCGTTGTCAATAGCGGACGTAATCTCATCATTGAACAGATGTTGATTTATTTCTTGCAGGCTGTGCAGATAGATGATACTCTGCGGATTCAGGCTCGCATTATTCATCACACAAGACGCTCAGCTATTATTGATTATGATATTTATCATGGTCATCAGATTGTTTCAAAAGCAAATGTTACAGTGAAAATCAATTAGAATCTAGGAGAAAAAATGATAACTTTAAAATCAGCACGTGAAATCGAAGCCATGGACAAGGCTGGTGATTTCCTAGCAAGTATCCATATCGGCTTACGTGATTTGATTAAGCCAGGCGTGGATATGTGGGAAGTAGAAGAATATGTTCGTCGACGTTGTAAAGAGGAAAATTTCCTTCCTCTACAGATTGGCGTGGATGGGGCAGTTATGGATTATCCCTATGCCACTTGTTGCTCTCTTAATGACGAAGTAGCTCACGCTTTCCCACGTCATTACATATTGAAAGATGGCGATTTGCTCAAGGTTGACATGGTATTGGGCGGTCCAATTGCCAAATCAGACCTCAATGTCTCTAAACTCAACTTCAACAATGTTGAACAAATGAAAAAATACACCCAAAGTTATACTGGTGGTTTAGCTGACTCATGTTGGGCTTATGCGGTTGGTACACCGTCTGAAGAAGTGAAAAACCTGATGGACGTAACCAAGGAAGCTATGTATGTAGGAATTGAGCAAGCAGTTGTCGGCAATCGTATCGGTGATATTGGTGCAGCCATTCAAGAATACGCTGAAAGTCGCGGTTACGGTGTCGTTCGTGATTTGGTTGGTCATGGTGTTGGTCCAACTATGCACGAAGAGCCAATGGTTCCTAACTACGGTATTGCAGGCCGTGGACTCCGTCTCCGTGAAGGAATGGTACTAACCATTGAACCCATGATCAATACTGGGGATTGGGAAATTGATACAGATATGAAGACTGGCTGGGCTCATAAGACTATGGATGGCGGCCTGTCTTGCCAATATGAACACCAGTTTGTGATTACAAAAGACGGTCCTGTTATCTTGACAAGTCAAGGTGAAGAAGGAACGTATTAAAACGAAAGGGGCATAGCTCCTTTTTTATATTCAGTTTAGATAAAATAGACAAGCGTAGCAAAGTTGTCACAAATTTTTTCTTTTGTAGTAAAATAGGATTAGAATTTTGAGAAAGTAGGTAATTCGTTGGAGTCGATTATATTTCTAGTATCCGTTTTTTTAGCTGGTATCCTGTCCTTCTTTTCACCCTGCATCTTTCCTTTGCTACCTGTCTATGCTGGTATTTTACTGGATGATCAGGGAAATTCGAAAAGCTTTCGCTTTTTTGGAAGAGACGTTGCATGGTCAGGCTTAATTCGAACCTTGTGCTTTATTGCTGGAATTTCCCTCATTTTCTTTATTTTAGGATTTGGAGCTGGATTCCTAGGGCACATGCTCTATGCAGACTGGTTTCGTTATGCTATGGGAATAGTCATTATTCTTTTAGGACTTCATCAGATGGAAATCTTGCATTTCAATAAACTGGAGGTTCAAAAGACAGTCACCTTCAAACAATCAAAGTCTAATCACTATCTGTCAGCCTTTTTACTTGGGATAACCTTTAGTTTTGGTTGGACCCCTTGTATCGGACCAGTCTTAAGTTCAGTCTTGGCCCTAGCAGCTTCAGGTGGCAATGGTGCTTGGCAAGGAGCTGTGTTAACATTAGTATACACATTGGGAATGGCCCTTCCTTTCATTGTTTTGGCCTTGGCTTCGGGCTGGATTATGCCCTATTTTAGTGAATTAAAACCCCATATGATTTTACTAAAGAAAATCGGGGGAGCTTTGATTATTTTGATGGGATTATTATTAATGCTAGGGCAGTTAAATGCCTTGTCAGGAATTCTTGGATAAAAGGAGAAAAAGATGAAAAAAGTTATTTTTGCTGGATTGAGCCTCATGTCTCTATTCTTGTTGATTGCCTGTGGTGAAAAAGAAACCAAACAGACAAGCAGTCCAAAACAACCTGCAATACAACAAATCGCAGTTGGTAAGGATGCGCCAGACTTCATCTTGCAGTCTATGGATGGCAAAGAAGTCAAGTTATCAGACTATAAAGGGAAAAAGGTCTATTTAAAATTCTGGGCTTCTTGGTGTGGACCATGTAAAAAAAGCATGCCTGAGTTGATGGAACTAGCTGCCAAACAAGATCGAGACTTTGAAATCTTGAGTGTCATTGCACCTGGTTTACAAGGTGAAAAAACAGTTCAAGACTTTCCAAAATGGTACCAAGAACAAGGCTACAAGGATATTCCAGTTCTATATGATACGCAAGCAACTACCTTCCAATCCTACCAAATTCGTAGTATTCCAACAGAATACTTGATTGACAGTCAAGGTAAAATCGGAAAAATCCAATTTGGTGCTATTAGCAATGCTGATGCAGAAGCGGCTTTTAAAGAAATGAAATAAAGAAAAAATCGCGATTGTTCGCGATTTTTTTATAGTTTTTCATTGATAAAGCGGATAAATTGATTCCACCAAACCTTCAAAAAGAAGGCTTTTTCTACTTTCTTTTCAGAAACCATTTCAAAAGATGGTTTGTCGGAAGTGAGATAGCCCTGGCCGACCAAATCCTGATCATCATAGGTCAGAGTACCAACAACCTTTCCTTCTTCTAGTGGAGCTATTTCTGATGTTGATTTCGGTGTGAATTGGAGGGCTGGTGTAGTACCGCTTCCGATTCGTTGGACGATGGAAATGTCTGACTTAGCGACAGCTGTCACATTATCTTCTTTACCATCCAGAACTGTTACTTTACTATCATTGTATGCTTCACCTTTCTGAACGACGGTTTTTAAGGCAAAGTTTGCAGAAATATAATCTAAAAGTGCTGAAGTAGCAGTAAAACGTGCATAAGGGTTGGTATCTTGTTGATCTGCATTCAAAACAACCGTAATAATACGCATCCCTTTCTCAACAGTTGTTCCCACGAATGAAGCACCAGCTTTATCAGTAGTACCTGTCTTTAGTCCATCAATACCACCACGATAGGCTGGCATTCCCTCCAACATATAGTTGGTTGAGTGGATTTCAAGTCCTGCAAAGTTAGAAGTTGGTTTTTTGGTGATCTCCAAAACTTGAGGATAATCTCGGATGAGGTTACGAGCGACGATTGCAACATCGTAGGCACTCAACTTGTTTTCATCGTCTTTTTTAGAACCAGGATAGATATTATCTCCAAGGGTTTCATTATTTAAACCAGTAGTGTTTACAATAGTTGCATCTTGAATTCCCCATTCAAGAAGTTTAGCCCTCATCTTGTCTACAAAGTCTTTCTCAGAACCAGCAATCTTTTCTGCTAGCGCAATCGCAGCACTGTTCGCGCTGGATACCATTGTAGCCTCTAATAGTTGTTCAACAGTATAATTTCGAGCTTCCATAGGGACGTTACTCGCCTCAGAATTAGTTGTAAGTTTGTAAGGATAGTCTGAAATATCAACCGGTGTTGACAGACTGATAGTCCCTTGTTCCAAGGCTTCATAGACCAAATAAACTGTAACCAGTTTTGTAATAGAAGCAATTTCTACAGGCTGATTTGCATCTTTTTCATAGAGGATTTTTCCAGTTGTAGCCTCGACAGCAATAGCATGTTTAGCAGCAACATCAAACTCCTGAGCAGAAACGGTAGAAGCTGTTCCAAAAACAAAAAGTGTCATAAAAGATAAAATTATTTTTTTCATATTAGTTTTATTTTATCATAAAGAAAAAAAATATTCTCGCTTTTTTACTAAAGCCATCTTATCTTTTTCAGAAATATGGTAAAATAGAGAGAAGGAGGATACCTATGTTCCGTAGAAACAAATTATTTTTTTGGACAGCTGAAATTTTATTATTAACACTGATTTTCTATCTTTGGAGAGAAATGGGTGCCATCATTACTCCCTTCGTTACAGTTGTGAATACCATCATGATTCCATTTTTACTTGGTGGATTTTTTTACTACATTACAAATCCAATCGTGACTTTCTTAGAAAAGAGATGTAAGATCAATCGTCTTATCGGTGTCTTGGTCACTCTTTGCGCCTTGATTGGCGTTATCGTTGTAGGGGTCGTTTATCTCTTGCCGATTTTGATTAATCAGTTGACCAGCTTGATTATTTCTAGTCAAAACATTTATAGTAGACTACAAGATTTGATCATCGATTTGTCAATGAATCCAGTCTTCCAAAATATTGATATTCAACAAACAATTCAACAACTGAATCTCTCCTATGTGGATATCCTCCAGAATATCCTGAATAGCGTCAGCAACAGTTTAGGAAGCGTTCTTTCAGCCTTGTTTAGTACAGTTCTTATTCTCATTATGACCCCTGTATTCTTGATTTATTTCTTGTTGGATGGTCATAAGTTGCTACCAATGTTGGAACGTACCGTCTTAAAACATGACAAATTGAATCTTTCTAGCCTTTTAACCAATCTCAATACAACCATAGCGCGCTATATCAGTGGAATTGCGATTGATGCGGTTATTATTGGATGTTTAGCCTATATTGGCTATAGCGTTATCGGATTAAAGTACGCCCTAGTTTTTGCTATTTTCTCTGGAATTGCAAATTTAATTCCTTATGTTGGTCCAAGTATTGGCTTGATTCCAATGGTGATTGCCAATGTGTTCACAGATCCTCATCGTATGTTGATTGCGGTTGCTTATATGCTTATTATTCAACAGATTGATGGGAATGTTCTCTATCCACGTATCGTTGGAGGGGTTATGAAAGTACATCCGATTACGATTTTGGTGCTCCTTTTACTGTCAAGTAATATCTACGGTGTCATAGGGATGGTCGTAGCAGTACCTACTTACTCTATTTTTAAAGAAATTACTAAGTTCCTAGCGAAATTATATGAAAACCATAAAGAAGCTAAGGAACTGGAAAAAACAGAATCAAATTAAAATCAGGGAGACCTGATTTTTTTGTTGAAAATACTATCTTCCAAACAAAATAAGTTTGAATTCATATTGCCATAAAGAAGCAGAAGAACAGGATTTGATAAGATTTAGATTAATTCACAAAATATGTGTAAAACACTTGCAATTTAGCAGAAATTTGATAAAATAGTAAGGAAAGTTAGACTGTATTGCCTACTGTCTATCTATAAAATATATTTTATTGGAGGCTTTTACTCAAATGGCAAAAGAAAAATACGATCGTAGTAAACCACACGTTAACATTGGTACTATCGGACACGTTGACCACGGTAAAACTACTTTGACTGCAGCTATCACAACTGTATTGGCACGTCGCTTGCCTTCAGCAGTTAACCAACCTAAAGACTATGCGTCTATCGATGCTGCTCCAGAAGAACGCGAACGCGGTATCACTATCAACACTGCGCACGTTGAGTACGAAACTGAAAAACGTCACTATGCTCACATCGACGCTCCAGGACACGCGGACTACGTTAAAAACATGATTACTGGTGCCGCTCAAATGGACGGAGCTATCCTTGTAGTAGCTTCAACTGACGGACCAATGCCACAAACTCGTGAGCACATCCTTCTTTCACGTCAGGTTGGTGTTAAACACCTTATCGTCTTCATGAACAAAATTGACTTGGTAGACGACGAAGAATTGCTTGAATTGGTTGAAATGGAAATCCGTGACCTCTTGTCAGAATACGACTTCCCAGGTGACGATCTTCCAGTTATCCAAGGTTCAGCTCTTAAAGCTCTTGAAGGTGACTCTAAATACGAAGACATCATCATGGAATTGATGAACACTGTTGATGAGTACATCCCAGAACCAGAACGTGACACTGAAAAACCATTGCTTCTTCCAGTCGAAGATGTATTCTCAATCACTGGACGTGGTACAGTTGCTTCAGGACGTATCGACCGTGGTACTGTTCGTGTCAACGACGAAATCGAAATCGTTGGTATCAAAGAAGAAACTCAAAAAGCAGTTGTTACTGGTGTTGAAATGTTCCGTAAACAACTTGACGAAGGTCTTGCCGGAGATAACGTAGGTGTCCTTCTTCGTGGTGTTCAACGTGACGAAATCGAACGTGGACAAGTTATCGCTAAACCAGGTTCAATCAACCCACACACTAAATTTAAAGGTGAAGTCTACATCCTTACTAAAGAAGAAGGTGGACGTCACACTCCATTCTTCAACAACTACCGTCCACAATTCTACTTCCGTACTACTGACGTTACAGGTTCAATCGAACTTCCAGCAGGTACTGAAATGGTAATGCCTGGTGATAACGTGACTATCGACGTTGAGTTGATCCACCCAATCGCCGTAGAACAAGGTACTACATTCTCTATCCGTGAGGGTGGACGTACTGTTGGTTCAGGTATGGTTACAGAAATCGAAGCTTAATTCGATTAAGTTCCCAGAAGAACAATTATTTAAGTCAGACACTAAAAGAATCTTGCCTTGCAAGGTTCTTTTTTTATTCTTGATCTATTTGAAGTGCTTCTACTCTAGCAGTATAATCGTTTTTTTGGTATAATAAAAGTTATGGAAATCGAAAAAACCAACCGTATGAACGCCCTTTTTGAATTTTACGCGGCGCTTTTGACAGACAAGCAGATGAACTATATTGAACTCTATTATGCTGATGATTATAGTCTTGCTGAGATTGCTGAAGAGTTCGGTGTCAGTCGTCAGGCTGTTTATGACAATATCAAGCGAACGGAAAAGATTCTAGAAGATTATGAGATGAAATTGCACATGTATTCGGACTACATTGTTCGCAGTCAGATTTTTGACCAGATCTTGGAGCGTTATCCCAAGGATGACTTTCTGCTGGAGCAGATAGAAATTTTAACAAGCATTGATAATAGAGAATAAGTATGGGGAGTATAGTCATCTACAAAGGTATATCCTGTAAACTATTAGCTGCTGAGACTCCTTTTCCCACAAGGCTACAAATCCTCTCGTCTGATTCTATCTCTCGAGCTCTTCAAGAGGGATTTAGCTGTTGGGGATATCCAAATGAGATAATGAAAGAAGTCACTCCAGAAGAACTTGTTTGTTTACAAGATTTTGGACGTTTTCCACCGAATTAATGAAACATAGGAGAAAAAAATGGCATTTGAAAGTTTAACAGAACGTTTACAGAACGTCTTTAAAAATCTACGTAAAAAAGGAAAAATTTCTGAGGCTGATGTCCAGGAAGCGACCAAAGAGATTCGTTTGGCCTTGCTGGAAGCTGACGTTGCTTTGCCTGTTGTGAAGGACTTTATCAAGAAAGTTCGAGAACGTGCAGTTGGACACGAGGTCATTGATACCCTCAATCCAGCCCAACAGATTATCAAAATCGTTGATGAGGAATTGACAGCTGTTTTAGGTTCCGATACGGCAGAAATTATCAAGTCACCAAAAATTCCAACCATTATCATGATGGTCGGTTTGCAAGGGGCTGGTAAAACGACATTTGCTGGTAAGCTGGCTAATAAACTCAAGAAGGAAGAAAATGCACGTCCTTTGATGATTGCGGCAGATATTTATCGTCCAGCAGCCATCGATCAGCTGAAAACACTTGGACAACAAATCGATGTTCCTGTCTTTGCACTTGGAACAGAAGTGCCTGCTGTTGAAATTGTTCGCCAAGGTTTGGAGCAAGCGCAAGCCAATCACAACGACTATGTCTTGATCGATACGGCAGGGCGTTTGCAAATCGATGAACTTCTCATGAATGAGCTTCGTGATGTTAAAGCACTGGCTCAACCAAATGAAATCCTGCTCGTCATTGATGCCATGATTGGTCAGGAAGCGGCAAATGTTGCTCGTGAGTTTAATGCTCAGTTGGAAGTAACTGGGGTTATTCTTACCAAGATTGATGGGGATACTCGTGGTGGTGCAGCTTTGTCTGTTCGTCACATCACTGGAAAACCTATCAAGTTCACTGGTACGGGTGAAAAGATAACAGATATCGAAACCTTCCACCCAGATCGTATGTCAAGCCGTATCCTTGGTATGGGGGATATGCTGACCTTGATTGAGAAAGCTTCTCAGGAATACGATGAGCAAAAAGCCCTTGAAATGGCTGAAAAGATGCGCGAAAACACCTTTGATTTCAATGATTTCATCGATCAGTTGGATCAGGTGCAAAATATGGGACCAATGGAAGACTTACTCAAGATGATTCCAGGTATGGCTAACAACCCTGCCCTTCAAAATATGAAGGTGGATGAGCGCCAGATTGCGCGCAAACGTGCCATTGTGTCTTCCATGACACCTGAGGAGCGTGAAAATCCTGATTTGTTAAATCCAAGTCGTCGCCGCCGTATCGCTGCTGGTTCTGGAAATACCTTTGTCGAAGTCAATAAATTTATCAAGGACTTTAATCAGGCCAAACAGCTCATGCAAGGTGTCATGTCTGGGGATATGAACAAGATGATGAAACAAATGGGAATCAATCCCAATAACCTTCCAAAAAATATGCCAAATATGGGAGGGATGGATATGTCTGCCCTTGAAGGTATGATGGGACAAGGTGGAATGCCGGATATGTCAGGTCTCGGAGGAGCAGGCATGCCAGATATGAGCCAGATGTTCGGTGGTGGACTTAAAGGTAAAATCGGTGAATTTGCCATGAAACAGTCTATGAAACGCATGGCCAACAAAATGAAAAAAGCGAAGAAAAAACGTAAATAAAAAAGGAAAGCAGAAGTGCTACCTAAAAAAGAACTCTGAATCCGATTCAGAGTTCTTTTGTGTTTGATTGGTTTATTCCCACTCAACAGTTGCAGGTGGTTTACTTGTAATGTCGTAGACGATACGGTTAACGTGATCCACTTCATTTACGATACGTACAGAGATTTTTTGAAGGACTTCCCAAGGAATCTTGGCAAAGTCAGCTGTCATACCATCGATAGAAGTAATGGCACGAATGGCGATGGTGTAGTCATAAGTACGACCGTCACCCATAACACCGACTGAACGAACGCCTGTGTTGACAGTAAAGTATTGCCAGATATCGCGGTCAAGACCAGCTTTAGCGATTTCTTCGCGAAGGATAGCATCAGACTCACGAACAGTTTCTAGTTTTTCTTCAGTGATTTCACCCATGACACGGATAGCAAGTCCTGGTCCTGGGAATGGTTGGCGCCATACGATGTGGTCTGGCATACCAAGCTCTGTACCGAGGGCACGGACTTCGTCTTTATAAAGAGTGTTCAATGGCTCAATCAATTCAAACTGCATGTCTTCTGGAAGACCACCCACGTTGTGGTGTGATTTGATGGTTTGAGCAGTATCTGTACCAGACTCAATTACGTCAGTGTAAAGCGTTCCCTGAGCAAGGAATTTTACATCTTTTAGCTTACTTGCTTCGTCATCAAAGACATAAACAAACTCGTTACCGATAATCTTCCGTTTTTGTTCAGGGTCAGAAACACCTGCAAGTTTATCAAGGAATCGTTTAGCAGCATCTGCCTTGACGATATTCAACCCAAACTTACCACCAAGCATGTCCATAACTTGGTCAGCCTCTCCCTTACGGAGAAGACCGTGGTCTACAAAGATACAGATTAATTGATCACCGATTGCTTTTTGAAGAAGAACTCCAACAACAGAAGAGTCAACACCACCTGATAGACCGAGAAGAACACGCTTGTCACCTACAGTTTCACGAATTTTCTTGATCTGCATATCGATGAAGTTGTCCATTGACCAGTCACCCTTAGCTTTACAGATGTTAAGGGCAAAGTTGCGAAGGATATCATTCCCGTATGCAGAATGGCGAACTTCTGGGTGGAATTGGATACCATAGATGTGCTTGTCAGGGTTTTCAATAGCTGCATAAGGACAGTCAGCAGAAGTACCAGTACGAACAAAATCAGCTGGAATCTCTGTAACAGCATCGCCATGGCTCATCAAAACAATCTGTTCTTCAGGAGTCCCTTCAAAGAGGGCAGAAGTGGTATGGGTAAGTGGTGATTGGCCATACTCGCGGTTACCAGCATCACCTGCAGGGACAACTTTTCCACCAAGTTTATGAGTTAAAAGTTGCATACCGTAGCAGATTCCTAAAATTGGAATGCCAAGTTCAAAAATTTCTGGGTCAATATCAAATGAACCATCTTCGTATACAGAGTTTGGTCCACCAGAGAGGATGATCCCTACAGGGTTAATCGCACGAACCTCTGCAGCTGAGATTTTGTGACTTTTTAGCTCTGAAAAAACACCAATTTCACGAATACGGCGTGAAATCAGCTGGTTGTATTGGCTACCATAGTCCAGCACGATGATTTTTTCGACATCTTGCAAATCAGTTGAAATGTTGCTCATCTTTTTCCTTTCTCAAAAGAAATATCTTTTTCAATATTCTATCACAAATAGGGGCGAATTACCAACTAAACAAGGCAAAGTTTGACTTTTTCTTAGCAAATACGGTACAATGGAGAAAATAAAGAAAAGAAGTGAGAATCATGTTACCAGCTTATATGAAAATCCATGATCAGATCAAGAAGGATATAGATGAGCATCATTGGAAAATCGGAGAGAGACTTCCAAGTGAGCGAGATTTAGCTGAACAGTTTCAAGTTAGCCGGATGACATTACGCCAGGCTATCTCTCTCTTGGTTGAGGAAGGAGTTTTGGAGCGTCGTGTAGGAAGTGGAACCTTTGTCTCTAGCACTCGTGTCCAAGAAAAAATGCGGGGAACGACTAGTTTTACGGAGATTGTCAAATCTCAGGGGAAAGTCCCTTCCAGCCAACTCATTTCTTACAGAAGAACCATTCCAAATGAGCAAGAGGTCGCAAAGCTAGGGATTACTCCGACAGAGAATATTATCCGCATGGAACGGGTGCGTTACGCTGACCAAGTTCCGCTAGTCTATGAAGTCGCATCCATTCCTGAGAAATTTATTAAGGATTTCAAAAAAGAAGAAATCACCAGTCATTTCTTCCAAACCTTGCAGCAACATGGCTACCGGATCGGCAAATCCCAACAGACCATTTATGCAAGATTGGCTAAGGAGAAGATTGCTCACTATCTAGAAGTCGAAAAGGGCCATGCCATTTTAGCCTTGACACAGGTCTCTTATCTTGAAGATGGGACAGCTTTCGAGTATGTAAAGAGTCAATACGTGGGCGAACGATTTGAATTTTATCTTGAAAATAACTAGTCTAGAAAGGCTGGTTTTTTGTTTTCTTAAAAGATTAGAATTGTCAAAACAATCTGTCTAGGCTTGATTTTATTGCTTATTTACTATAAAATGAGAAGGAAAAACGTCAAACTTTTATATTGCAAATAGGAGAAAAAATGACAAAAACATTAAAACGCCCTGAGGTTTTATCACCTGCAGGAACTTTAGAGAAGCTGAAAGTAGCTGTTCAATATGGTGCGGACGCAGTCTTTATCGGTGGGCAAGCCTATGGTCTTCGTAGCCGTGCTGGAAACTTCACTTTTGAACAGATGGAAGAAGGAGTCCAGTTTGCTGCTAAGTACGGTGCCAAGGTCTATGTGGCTGCTAACATGGTTATGCACGAAGGAAACGAAGCTGGTGCTGGAGAATGGTTCCGTAAGTTACGTGACATCGGGATTGCCGCAGTTATCGTGTCAGATCCGGCTTTGATTATGATTGCAGCAACCGAAGCACCAGGTCTTGAAATCCACCTTTCAACCCAAGCCAGTGCGACGAACTATGAAACTTTAGAGTTCTGGAAAGAACTTGGTCTAACTCGCGTGGTTTTGGCTCGTGAAGTTTCAATGGAAGAATTGGCAGAGATTCGCAAACGCACTGATGTAGAAATTGAGGCCTTTGTCCATGGAGCCATGTGTATTTCCTACTCAGGTCGCTGTACACTCTCAAACCACATGAGTATGCGTGATGCCAACCGTGGTGGCTGTTCTCAGTCTTGTCGTTGGAAATACGATCTTTACGACATGCCCTTTGGTCAAGAACGTAAGAGTCTTAAAGGTGAAATTCCAGAAGAATTTTCAATGTCAGCTGTTGACATGTCCATGATTGACCATATTCCAGATATGATTGAAAACGGTGTAGACAGTCTCAAGATTGAAGGCCGTATGAAATCTATTCACTATGTTTCAACTGTGACCAACTGTTACAAGGCGGCTGTGGATGCTTACCTTGAAAGCCCACAAAAATTTGAAGCCATCAAACAAGACTTGGTGGACGAGATGTGGAAAGTTGCTCAACGTGAATTGGCAACAGGTTTCTACTATGGTACACCTACAGAAAACGAACAGTTATTTGGCGCTCGTCGTAAAATTCCTGAATACAAGTTTGTCGCTGAAGTGGTAGCGTATGATGATGCGACCCAAACGGCAACCATTCGTCAACGAAATGTCATAAACGAAGGCGACCAAGTGGAGTTTTATGGGCCAGGTTTCCGTCATTTTGAGACTTATATCCAAGATCTTCATGATGCCAAGGACAATAAAATCGACCGCGCCCCAAATCCAATGGAACTCTTGACCATTAAGGTTCCACAACCTGTTCAAGCTGGGGACATGGTCCGCGCTCTCAAGGAAGGTCTTATCAATCTCTATAAGGAAGATGGAACCAGCGTCACAGTTCGTACCTAGAGAAGGAAAAGTGAATGAATCAAGCACAAGGTTTGTTAGTTGATGATGAAGGCAGATGTGTTCATTATCATAGCGAAAAGGACATCGTTTCCCTCCAGTGTTATGAGTGTAAAAAATACTATGCTTGTTATCAGTGCCACAATGCTGTGGAAACGCATTTGTTTTCGCCCTATCCCTTGGCGCTTTCTGAGGATCGACCAATTTTATGTGGGGCTTGTAAGAGGACAATGACTTTCCAAGAATACCAAAAGCAGATGGCTTGTCCTTACTGCAGTGCTCCATTTAATCCAGGTTGTAAACAACACTATTCCTACTATTTTAAATAAAATGAATCAATCCAAGTTTCAAACTTGGATTTTTCAGTTTGTTTCAGAAAATATAGTAAAATCAAGAAAAACTCGCAATCTAAAATGGAAAAACTTTCTATAGAATAGTGTAAAAATAGCAAAAATAGAAATATATTATCTGAAACGCTTTCAACGTAAGTAAAAAGTTGACAAATCAAAATTTTAGGACTAAACTAAGTAAGTAAATTTTAAATAAAAGGAGAATTCATCATGAATTTAACATTTTTCGGTCTTTGTCTTGCCTGTATGGGTGTATCCCTTGCAGAAGGTATGTTGATGAACGGTTTGTTCAAATCAGCTGCTCGCCAACCAGACATCATTCCACAATTGCGTAGCTTAATGATCATGGGGATTGCCTTTATCGAAGGAACATTCTTTGTAACTCTCGTATTTTCATTTATCATCAAATAAAGAGAAGTATAAAATGGAAAAGGGAGGATTTTAGATGGAAGAAAGTATCAATCCAACCATCAATATTGGTCCTGTTACCTTTGATTTGACCTTGACAGTATTGACCTTACTGTCAGTAGTCGTTATTTTTGGCTTTATCTATTGGGCAAGTCGGAATATGACTGTGAAACCCAAAGGAAAGCAAAATGTACTGGAGTATCTCTATGACTTCGTAGTCGGATTTACTGAACCTAATGTAGGCTCACGGTACATGAAAGATTACTCACTCTTTTACTTGTGTTTATTTCTTTTTATGGTGATCGCAAACAATCTTGGTTTGATGGCGAAACTTCAAACTACAGATGGGACAAACCTTTGGACATCGCCAACTGCCAATCTTCAATTTGACTTGGCCTTGTCATTTGGAATTATCCTGATGACCCATATAGAAGGAATTCGTCGCCGTGGTGTTAAAAAGTATCTGAAAGGCTTTGTTACCCCAGGTTTTATGACACCGATGAATCTCCTTGAAGAAGTCACGAATTTCCTATCACTTGCTTTGCGGGTATTCGGAAATATCTTTGCCGGAGAAGTGATGGCTAGTTTGCTGATCACACTTTCTCATCAGGCTCTTTATTGGTATCCAGTCGCATTTGTTACCAATCTTGTCTGGACGGCGTTTTCTGTGTTTATTTCCTGTGTTCAGGCTTATGTATTCACAGTCTTGTCTTCTATGTATCTAGGAAATAAAATTAATGATGGAGAGTAGAAAGGAGTAACAGATGCACGTAACAGTAGGTGAATTAATTGGTAACTTTATTTTAATCGCTGGCTCTTTTATCCTTTTGATTGTCTTAGTTAAGAAATATGCGTGGTCAAACTTGACAAGTGTCTTCGAAGAAAGGGCAAATAAAATTGCTGCTGATATTGATGGAGCTGAACAAGCTCGTCAAAAAGCAGAAACTCTTGCCCAAAAACGTGAAGATGAATTGGCTGGTAGTCGCAACGAAGCCAAAACAATCATTGAAAATGCTAAAGAGACAGCAGAGAAGAGTAAAGCAGATATTCTGGCAGATGCTAAAGTAGAAGCAGGTCGCTTAAAAGAGAAGGCGAATCAAGAAATTGCTCAGAATAAAGCTGAAGCTTTGCAAAGTGTTAAGGGCGAGGTGGCAGATTTGACGATTAGTCTCGCTGGTAAAATCATCTCAAAAAATCTTGACAGTCATGCTCATAAGGAACTCATTGATCAGTATATCGATCAGCTAGGAGAAGCCTAATGGACAAGAAAACAGCAAAGGTAATTGAAAAGTACAGCATGCCTTTTGTCCAATTAGTGATTGAAAAAGGAGAAGAGGACCGGATTTTTTCAGACTTGGATCAGATCAAGCAAGTCGCAGAAGAAACGGGCTTACCTTCTTTTTTAGCTCAGGTGGCAGTTGATGAGTCAGATAAGGAAAAAACAGTTGGTTTCTTTCAAGACTCTGTCTCACCTTTAATGCAAAACTTTATTCAGGTTCTGATTTACAATCACAGAGCAAATCTTTTTTATGATATCATTGTTGATTGTTTGAATCGTCTTGAAAGAGAAACCAATCATTTTGTAGTCACGATTTCTTCAGCTCATCCTTTAACGGACGAACAGAAGGAACGTTTGCTTCCCTTGATAGAGAAAAAAATGTCTCTGAAAGTACGGAGTATTAAAGAACAAATTGATGAAGGACTCATTGGTGGTTTTGTCATTTTTGCTAATCACAAGACAATTGATGTGAGTATTAAACAACAACTTCGAGTTGTTAAAGAAAATTTGAAATAGAAAGTGGTGTTCTTTTGGCAATTAACGCACAAGAAATCAGCGCTTTAATTAAGCAACAAATTGAAAATTTCAAACCCAATTTTGATGTGTCTGAAACAGGTGTTGTAACCTATATCGGGGACGGGATTGCGCGTGCTCACGGTCTTGAAAATGCCATGAGTGGAGAGTTGTTGATCTTTGAAAACGGCTCTTATGGGATGGCGCAAAACTTGGAGTCTACAGACGTTGGGATTATCATCCTTGGAGACTTTACAGATATTCGTGAGGGTGATACCATTCGCCGTACAGGTAAAATCATGGAAGTACCTGTGGGGGACAGCCTAATCGGACGTGTTGTCGACCCACTTGGTCGTCCAGTTGATGGTCTTGGTGATATCCATACTGAAAAGACTCGTCCAGTAGAAGCGCCAGCTCCTGGCGTTATGCAACGTAAGTCTGTATCAGAACCATTGCAGACAGGTTTGAAAGCTATTGACGCCCTTGTACCGATTGGTCGTGGTCAACGTGAGTTGATTATTGGTGACCGTCAGACAGGGAAAACAACTATTGCGATTGATACAATCTTGAACCAAAAAGGTCAAGATATGATCTGTATCTACGTAGCGATTGGACAAAAAGAATCAACTGTCCGTACACAAGTAGAAACACTTCGTCAGTACGGTGCCTTGGACTACACAATCGTTGTGACAGCTTCTGCTTCACAACCATCTCCATTGCTCTTCTTAGCTCCTTATGCCGGAGTTGCTATGGCAGAAGAGTTTATGTACCAAGGCAAGCATGTTTTGATTGTTTATGATGATCTTTCAAAACAAGCGGTCGCTTATCGTGAACTTTCCCTCTTGCTTCGTCGTCCACCAGGTCGTGAAGCCTTCCCAGGGGATGTTTTCTACCTTCACAGTCGTTTGCTTGAGCGCTCAGCTAAAGTTTCTGATGAGCTTGGTGGTGGATCTATTACAGCCCTACCATTTATCGAGACACAAGCAGGAGATATCTCTGCCTATATCGCAACCAACGTGATTTCTATCACTGACGGACAAATCTTCCTTGGTGATGGTCTCTTCAATGCGGGTATTCGTCCAGCCATCGATGCGGGTTCATCTGTATCCCGTGTAGGTGGTTCCGCTCAGATTAAAGCTATGAAGAAAGTAGCTGGTACACTTCGTATCGACCTTGCTTCATACCGTGAGTTGGAAGCCTTCACTAAGTTTGGTTCCGATTTGGATGCAGCAACACAGGCTAAGTTGAACCGTGGACGTCGTACTGTGGAAGTATTGAAACAACCTGTTCATAAACCACTACCTGTTGAGAAACAAGTAACCATTCTCTATGCTTTGACACATGGTTTCTTGGATACGATTCCTGTAGATGACATTGTTCGTTTTGAGGAAGAGTTCCATACTTTCTTTGATGCTCATTATCCAGAGATTTTGGAAACCATTCGTGAAACAAAAGACTTGCCAGAAGAAGCAGTCTTGGATGCTGCGATTACAGAGTTTCTCAATCAATCCAGCTTCCAATAAGAATAGAGGTGTCAGATGGCAGTATCTCTAAATGATATTAAAACAAAAATCGCCTCAACCAAAAATACGAGTCAAATCACTAATGCTATGCAAATGGTATCGGCTGCCAAGTTAGGTCGCTCTGAAGAAGCAGCGCGCAACTTCCAAGTTTACGCTCAGAAAGTTCGTAAGCTTTTGACGGATATTCTGCATGGTAACGGATCTGGTGGTTCAACCAATCCGATGCTCATCAGTCGCCCAGTTAAGAAAACAGGCTATATCGTTATTACTTCAGACCGTGGCTTGGTTGGAGGTTATAATGCTTCCATCCTTAAAGCTGTTATGGAGTTGAAAGAAGAATACCATCCAGATGGTAAAGATTTTGAGATAATCTGTATTGGTGGTATGGGAGCTGATTTCTTTAAGGCTCGTGGTATTCAGCCAATCTACGAACTACGTGGCTTGGCAGATCAACCTAGTTTTGATGAAGTTCGTAAAATTATTTCAAAAACGATTGAGATGTACCAAAACGAACTTTTTGATGAATTGTACGTCTGCTACAACCATCATGTCAATACTCTCACAAGTCAAATGCGTGTGGAACAAATGCTTCCGATTGTTGACTTGGATCCAAATGAAGCGGATGAAGAGTATAGCTTGACCTTTGAGTTGGAAACGAGCCGAGAAGAAATTTTGGAGCAATTGTTGCCACAGTATGCTGAAAGTATGATTTACGGGGCTATTATCGATGCCAAGACAGCTGAAAATGCCGCAGGTATGACAGCTATGCAGACAGCGACTGATAATGCCAAGAAAGTCATCAATGATTTGACAATCCAGTATAACCGTGCCAGACAGGCGGCGATTACACAAGAAATTACAGAAATTGTAGCAGGTGCTAGCGCCTTAGAATAAGGCTTTAGTTCAGCTCGTATGAAAATGAACTTATACTCAATGAAAATCAAAGAGCAAACTAGGAAGCTAGCTGTAGGCTGTACTTGAGTACGGTAAGGCGACGCTGACGTGGTTTGAATTTGATTTTCAAAGAGTATTAGGACCTAGTTGAGCTAGGAACCGACAGTATCTTATATAGAATAGGAGAAGGAGATGAGTTCAGGTAAAATTGCTCAGGTTATTGGACCCGTTGTAGACGTCTTGTTTGCAGCAGGGGAAACACTTCCTGAGATTAACAATGCACTTGTCGTCTACAAGAATGACGAAAGAAAAACAAAAATCGTCCTTGAAGTAGCCTTGGAGTTGGGTGATGGTATGGTCCGTACGATCGCCATGGAATCAACTGATGGTTTGACTCGTGGAATGGAAGTTTTGGACACAGGTCGTCCAATCTCGGTTCCAGTAGGTAAAGAAACTTTGGGACGTGTCTTCAATGTTTTGGGAGATACCATTGACTTGGATGCTCCTTTCGCTGAAGACGCTGAGCGTCAGCCAATTCATAAAAAAGCTCCGACTTTTGATGAGTTGTCTACCTCTTCTGAAATCTTGGAAACAGGAATCAAGGTTATCGATCTTCTTGCCCCTTACCTTAAAGGTGGGAAAGTTGGACTCTTCGGTGGTGCCGGAGTTGGTAAAACCGTCTTGATCCAAGAATTGATTCACAACATTGCCCAAGAACATGGTGGTATTTCAGTATTTACCGGTGTTGGAGAACGTACTCGTGAAGGGAACGACCTTTACTGGGAAATGAAAGAATCAGGCGTTATCGAGAAAACAGCCATGGTATTTGGTCAGATGAATGAGCCACCAGGAGCCCGTATGCGTGTTGCCCTTACTGGTTTGACCATCGCCGAATACTTCCGTGATGTAGAAGGCCAAGATGTGCTTCTCTTTATTGACAATATCTTCCGTTTCACTCAGGCTGGTTCAGAAGTATCTGCCCTTTTGGGTCGGATGCCGTCAGCCGTTGGTTACCAACCAACACTTGCAACGGAGATGGGTCAATTGCAAGAGCGTATCACGTCAACTAAGAAGGGTTCTGTAACCTCAATCCAGGCTATCTACGTGCCTGCGGATGACTATACTGACCCTGCGCCAGCAACAGCCTTCGCTCACTTGGATTCAACGACTAACTTGGAACGTAAGTTGGTACAGTTGGGGATTTACCCAGCCGTTGACCCACTTGCTTCAAGCTCTCGTGCCTTGGCACCTGAGATTGTTGGTGAGGAGCACTATGCTGTAGCTGCGGAAGTTAAACGTGTTCTTCAACGTTACCATGAATTGCAAGATATCATTGCTATCCTTGGTATGGATGAACTCTCTGATGAAGAAAAAACCTTGGTTGCGCGTGCCCGCCGCATCCAGTTCTTCTTGTCACAAAACTTCAACGTTGCGGAGCAATTTACTGGCCAACCTGGTTCGTATGTACCAGTAGCGGAAACGGTTCGTGGCTTTAAGGAAATCCTTGAAGGGAAATATGACCAGCTACCAGAAGATGCCTTCCGTGGTGTCGGTTCAATCGAAGACGTCATTGCTAAGGCAGAGAAAATGGGATTTTAAGAGGTGACCTATGGCTCAGTTAACTGTCCAGATCGTGACACCAGATGGCCTCGTCTATGATCACCATGCCAGCTTTGTATCGGTTCGAACTCTGGATGGTGAGATGGGGATCTTGCCACGACATGAAAATATGATTGCGGTTTTAGCGGTTGATGAAGTAAAGGTAAAGCGAATCGATGATGATACTCATGTAAACTGGATTGCAGTGAACGGAGGGATTATCGAGATTGCCAATGACATTATTACCATTGTAGCCGACTCAGCAGAGCGTGCTCGTGATATCGATATCAGTCGTGCGGAACGTGCCAAACTTCGCGCCGAACGAGAAATCGAAGAAGCCCATGAAAAGCACTTAATAGACCAAGAACGACGTGCTAAGATTGCTCTTCAACGTGCCATTAACCGTATTAATGTTAGAAATAAACTATAAAAAATGAACTTGAAACTCAAGTTCATTTTTTTATCTTAGTGAGAAAAACTGATGCAAACTGCTTCTGGGACATGGAAGTCGTTAGAAAGCTCTGCAAGACGACCACTTTCAGGATTGCGCTTAAAGACCGTTGCATTATCAGAATCTTGGTGAACAGCGATCAAAAATTCCTGATCAGGTGTGATATCAAAATCACGTGGTGTTTTACCGTGACTTGGAACAATCTCTAATAATTCCAAACTACCATCAGCTAGAATTGTATAGACTGCAATGGAATCATGACCTCGGTTGGATGCATAGAGGTATTTGCCATCTTTTGAAAGACGAATAGCAGCAGTAGCATTAAAACCTTCGTATCCATCTGGTAAGGTTGAAATAACTTGCATGCGTTCAAATTCACCAACCCCATCATAAATCAAGACCTCTATCGTGCTATTAAGTTCGCAGATGAGATAGGCAATCTTATAGTGGTGGTGGAAAACGATGTGGCGTGCACCTGCTCCAGTTTGGCTGTGATAAGTGTAGAGTTTATTTAGTTTTCCTTCTGGACTAACATCATAGGTTGTTACCTCATCTGTTCCTAGATCACAGGTGACGAGATACTGGTCGGGTGTTAGATCCGTAAAGTGTACATGTGGGGAAGATTGGTTTTCATGAGGACCTTGCCCACTATGCTGATCTAGATCTGTTTGGATGAGGCTACCATCCGTTTGACGTTTATAAACCAGAACTTGACCCTTATGATAGTTGGCCCCATAAACGAGACCACGCTTTTCATCCACTGCCACATAACAATGGGGAGCGCCTTCTTCAACCACATGATTTAGCAAAGCGCCATCTGTCTTATATGCAGCGATTCCACCTAAGCCATCCTGGCTCCCTACAGTGTATAAGTGTTGCTGTTGGTCAAAGGCAAGGTAGGTTGGACTTGGTTCAGCAGCAAAGAGTTCAAGATTTTCAAGCTGGCCTGTTTCTGTATCAAAATCTGCCTTGTAAATCCCTTTAGATAAGCGACGAGTGTAAGTTCCAAAATAAACAGTTTCTTTCATGTCCATACCTCTTAATAATGATAAGTTCATTATACCACAAAATGGCAGTCATGAAGCACTAGATTCATTCATGTAAGCACTTTAAAAAAGAGTTATTTTAGTCTAAAAATGGTATAATGAGAGAATGACAGAAAGGATGTATTTATGGAACATAAAGAGAAACATTTTAGCCTATCTTGGTTTTTTAAGTGGTTTTTAGACAATAAAGCCATCACTGTATTTTTAGTAACCTTGTTACTGGGGCTAAATATTTATATTCTAAGTAAGATTAGTTTTATCTTTTTACCGGTATTGGACTTTTTAGGAGTTGTCATGTTGCCAGTTATTTTATCTGGTTTACTTTATTACCTCCTCAATCCGATTGTTGACTGGATGGAGAAGCACAAGATCAATCGTGTCCTTGCCATTAGTGTTGTTTTTGTTATTATTGGACTCTTTATCATTTGGGGGCTGGCAGTCGCAATTCCTAATCTGCAACGTCAAGTCTTAAATTTTGCGAAGAATGTGCCGACATACCTGGAAGATGCTGATAAGGTGATCAATGACCTTGTAACCAAACGCTTGCCAGATGATTTTAGACCACAGTTGGAGCAGGTTCTTGCCAATGTTTCTAGTGAAGCAACCATGTGGGCCAGCAAAATCTCTTCTCAAGCTGTTAACTGGGTTAGCGCCTTTATCAGTAGTGTTTCCCAGGTCATTGTAGCGGTTATTATTGTCCCCTTTATGCTCTTTTATCTTTTAAGAGATGGGAAAGGCTTGCGGGATTACCTAACTAAATTCATCCCAAACAAGTTAAAAGAGCCTGTTGGACAAGTTTTGTCAGATGTTAATAAACAGTTATCAAACTATGTTAGAGGGCAGGTTACAGTTGCTATTATCGTGGCAATTATGTTTATTATCTTCTTTAAGATTATTGGTCTCAGATATGCTGTGACTCTGGGGATCACGGCTGGTATCCTTAATCTAGTACCTTATCTAGGTAGTTTTCTAGCGATGTTGCCTGCTTTGGTTTTGGGCTTGATAGCAGGACCTGTCATGCTTTTGAAAGTAATTATTGTCTTTATTGTTGAACAAACGATTGAAGGTCGCTTCGTTTCTCCACTTATTTTAGGTAGCCAGCTAAATATCCATCCGATCAATGTCCTCTTTGTTCTCCTAACTTCAGGATCCATGTTTGGTATTTGGGGAGTCTTGCTGGGAATCCCAGTCTATGCCTCTGCCAAGGTCGTTATCTCAGCTATCTTTAACTGGTATAAGAAAGTCAGCGGTTTGTATGAAGAAGAAGGGGAGGAAATCAATAGTGAACAATAGTCAACGCATGCTCCAGGCTTTGGATGACCAAGACTTAACCAAAGCGGATCAGTATTTTCACGAAGCCCTCGAAACAGATTCAAGTGAGGTTCTTTACGAACTAGCAAACTATCTAGAGGGAGTTGGCTTTTATCCTCAAGCAAAAGAAATTTACCAACATATCGTTACAGAATTTCCAGAAGTGAATCTGAATTTAGCAAGCATTACTAGTGAGGATGGCAATGTTGAGGAAGCCTTTGCTTACCTTGAGGAAATCACACCCGAAAGTGACTGGTACGTATCGGCCTTGGCCTTGAAGGCAGACCTCTATCAGTTGGAAGGATTGACAGATGTAGCGCGTGAAAAGTTACTGGAAGCCCTAAACTACTCAGACGATGCCTTATTAGTTTTTGGTTTGGCTGAGTTGGATAGCGAGTTAGGGAATTATCAGGAAGCTATTCAGGGTTATGCTCAATTAGACAATCGCTCTATCTATGAGCAAACGGGTGTCTCAACCTATCAACGAATTGGTTACGCTTATGCCCAGTTAGGCAAGTTTGAAGCTGCAACTGAATTCTTAGAGAAAGCTATAGAACTAGAATACGATGATCAAACTGCCTTTGAACTAGCTAGTCTTTACTTTGATCAGGAAGAGTATCAAAAATCTGTTCTTTACTTTAAGCAGATTGATACCATCTCACCTGATTTTGAAGGATATGAGTATGGTTATAGTCAAGCCTTGCACAAGGAACATCAGGTGGAAGATGCACTTCGTATCGCTAAACAAGGTTTGGAGAAAAATCCATTTGAAACTCGGCTCTTACTAGCTGCTTCACAGTTTTCGTATGAATTGCATGAACCTAGTAGTGCAGAGCAGTTTCTCCTTACTGCTAAAGAAGATGCAGAGGATACAGAAGAAATTTTCCTTCGCCTTGCAACCATTTATATGGAACAAGAACGGTATGAAGATATCATCACTCTCCAAAGTCACGAACCTGAAAATCTCCTTACCAAGTGGATGATTGCACGTTCTTACCAGGAAATCGAGGATTTAGATAAGGCCTATGAACTCTATCAACAACTATCGTCTGATCTCAGGGATAATCCTGAGTTTCTGGAGCAGTATACTTATCTCCTGCGTGAATTGGGGTATTTTGAAGAAGCCAAAGTACAAGCTGAAACATATTTAAAACTCGTTCCAGATGATGTTCAAATGCAAGAACTCTTAGAGACACTTTAAAAGTTATATCTCTAAAAGAACGTATCCGTCAATTTGGCAGATACGTTTTTTTGAAAAATAGAATTTTTTTACAAAAACCCCTTGCTAAATTGTTTATTTATGCTATAATAGGAACAATAATTTTTAGGAGGTGCAGTATGTCTTATATGTTTGAGATATTACCAAGTTTATTGAACGGTGCAAGTATGACACTTCAAGTCTTTGCTCTGGTTTTAATTTTTTCAATTCCATTAGGTATTGTCGTTGCCTTTGCTTTACAAGTCCGCTGGAAACCCCTCCATTATCTGATTGACCTTTATATTTGGGTGATGCGAGGGACTCCCTTGCTCTTGCAATTAATTTTTATTTACTATGTTCTCCCTAGCATTGGGATTCGTTTAGATCGTTTGCCTGCTGCTGTGATTGCCTTTGTATTGAACTATGCTGCCTACTTTGCTGAAATTTTTCGTGGAGGGATTGAAACCATTCCAAAGGGGCAGTACGAGGCTGCTAAGGTCTTGAAGTTTAGACCATTTGACACAGTGCGCTATATTATTTTGCCTCAGGTTACAAAGATTGTCTTACCGAGCGTCTTTAATGAAATTATGAGTTTGGTCAAGGATACTTCATTGGTTTATGCCCTTGGGATTTCAGATTTGATTTTGGCAAGTCGGACAGCAGCCAATCGAGATACCAGTCTTGTTCCTATGTTTTTAGCTGGAGCGATTTATTTAATCATGATTGGTCTTGTAACCATTGTAGCGAAAAGACTTGAGAAGAAGTACAGTTATTACAGATAGGAGGATTGCTATGTTAGAATTACGAAACATTAACAAGGCCTTTGGTGGCAAACAAATCTTAACCAATTTCAGCCTATCAATTCCTGAAAAGCAAATCCTTGCAATCGTAGGTCCATCTGGAGGAGGAAAGACTACCTTGTTACGTATGCTAGCTGGACTGGAAACCATCGATTCTGGAGAAATCTACTATAACGGCGAATCGCTAGCTATAGACGAACTAGAAAAGCGCAATCTTCTGGGATTTGTTTTCCAAGATTTTCAACTCTTTCCGCATTTGTCAGTTCTAGATAACTTAACCTTGTCGCCCATAAAAACGATGAGTATGGACAAGGAAGTTGCTGAGAAGAAGGCGCGTGGTTTGTTAGAACAGCTTGGGTTAGCTGGGCACGCAGATGCCTTTCCGTTCTCACTTTCAGGTGGGCAAAAACAACGGGTGGCTTTAGCTCGCGCTATGATGATAAACCCAGAAATTATTGGATATGATGAGCCTACATCAGCCTTAGACCCAGAATTGCGATTAGAAGTAGAAAAACTTATCCTTCAAAATAAAGAGCGTGGGATGACTCAGATTGTTGTGACCCACGATCTTCAGTTTGCAGAAAACATTGCTGATCAGATCCTTAAGGTTGATCCAAAGTAGGACTAGGAGGTGCCTATGAAGAGAAAGAAAATTGCCCTTGTACTTGCTCTGTTCTTTAGCTTCTTCCTGACGGCTTGTACTCAGAAGGCAAGTGATCCAAATCAGGATAATTGGGCCAAATATCAAAAACAGGGAAGCATTACCATTGGATTTGACAATACCTTTGTTCCCATGGGATTTGAGGAAAAGAATGGCCAGTATACAGGTTTTGATATTGACCTAGCCCAAGCTGTCTCTGAAAAGCTAGGAATTCAGATTAAATTTCAACCCATCGACTGGGATATGAAAGAAACCGAACTACAAAATGGTACTATTGATGCCATCTGGAATGGCTATACAGCAACAGATGAACGGAAAGAGAAGGTTGTTTTTACCATTCCTTACATGGAAAATCAACAAGTTTTGGTCTCTAAAAAGTCTCAAAACATCCACTCAGTTCAGGATATGACTGACAAAGTTTTAGGGGCCCAGGCTGGATCTTCTGGCTATTTGAATTTTGAGGGACAACCCGAACTACTCAAGAATCGAGTGAAAGACCAGAAGGCTAATCAATACCAAAGTTTCAATGAAGCCTTGATTGATTTGAAAAATGATCGGATTGATGCCTTGTTGATTGACCGGGTATATGCCAATTATTATCTCCAGTCTGAAGGAATATTAAATGACTACAATGTCTTTTCAGCTGGATTTGAAAGTGAAGCTTTTGCAGTGGGTGTTAGACCTGCTGATAAAACATTGCTAGCAGCATTGAACCAAGCCTTTATCTCACTGTACCAAGAAGGAAAATTTCAGGAAATCAGCCAGAAATGGTTTGGGGAAGATGTAGCCACCAGTCAAGTTAAAAATCAAGAATAAGAAAAGAGATTGAGTTTTCCTCAGTCTCTTTTTATATCGAAAAATCCCCCGGCAAGTACCAGAGGATAAGAGCTTATACTCAATGAAAATCAAAGAGCAAACTAGGAAGCTAGCCGCAAGTTGCTCAAAACACTTTTTTGAGGTTGTAGATAAGACTGACAAAGTCAGGAATATATATCTACGGCAAGGTAACGCTGACGTGGTTTGAAGAGATTTTAGAAGAGTATTATTTCATTGTTGGGAAGAGCAATACATCACGGATAGTGGTTGTATCAGTGAGGAGCATGCAGAGACGGTCGATACCGATACCCAAACCACCTGTTGGTGGCATACCGTATTCAAGAGCCTCGATGTAATCGTAGTCAATGCCAGTTGCTTCGTCGTCACCAAGTTCTTTAGCTTTAGCTTGAGCTTCAAAACGGCTAAGCTGGTCGATTGGGTCGTTCAACTCAGTAAAGGCATTACCGTACTCCTTAGTCATGATGAAGAGCTCAAAACGGTCAGTAAAGCGCTCATCTTCAGGATTTTTCTTCGCGAGTGGAGAGACAGCTACTGGATGTCCGTAGACAAAGGTTGGTTGAATCAAGGTTTCTTCAACAAATTCTTCAAAGAAAGCGTTGATGATGTGGCCAACTTCAGTATAGTGTTTCTCAACTGGAACTTTCTTTTCAGTAGCTATAGCTTTTGCTTCTTCAAAAGTCATGTCTTGCCAGAAATCTACACCAGTAATTTCTTTGATAGCATCCACCATGTGAACACGTTTAAATGGTTCGTTGATTTTGATTTCAGTCCCTTGATAGTTTACTGGACCATCACCCTTAACTGCCTTAGCAGCGTGTTGGATAATACCTTCCGTCAAGTCCATGATATCTTGGAAATCTGCATAAGCTTGGTAAACCTCGATAGAAGTAAACTCAGGGTTATGAGTAGCATCCATTCCTTCGTTACGGAAGATACGGCCAATTTCATAGACACGTTCCATACCACCAACGATAAGACGTTTTAAGTGAAGCTCAGTCGCAATACGGAGCACCATGTCAATGTTTTGGGCATTGTGGTGAGTGATAAATGGACGAGCAGCAGCACCACCGGCTTCATTATGAAGAACAGGTGTTTCTACTTCAAGGAAACCTTTTTGATCAAGATAACGACGGATTTCAGAGATAATCTTTGAACGAGTAACAAAGCGTTCAAAGCTTTCACGGTTAGAAATCAAGTCAAGGTAACGTTTACGGTAAATTGTTTCAACGTCTGTCAAACCGTGGAATTTCTCTGGAAGCGGGCGAAGTGCTTTAGACAAGTGAGTGATGTGAGTTGCCTTGATAGAAAGTTCTCCCATATCTGTACGCATGACTTCACCTTCGACACCGAGGAAGTCACCGAGGTCAGCCTTTTTGAAGATTTCGTAATTTTCTTCACCAACAGCATCTTTACGAACGTAGATTTGGATTTGACCTTCTCGGTCTTGAAGATGGGCGAAGCCGACTTTCCCTTTACCACGTTTAGTTACTAAGCGTCCAGCGATAGTAGCAGTTTCATTTAATTCATGTAGTTGTTCTTTATCAAGTTCTGCAAATTTATCTTTAAGTTCTTGAGAGTTAGCAGTGCGTTCAAAACGTTTTCCGAAGGGATCGATTCCTTGTTCACGGAGCGCAGCCATTTTTTCACGGCGAACGATCTGCTGGTCATTTAGTTCTTCCATATGTTCTGTAGACATGGGTTCCTCCTAATTTTACTCAAAATTTGATACGATGAGTCATTTTTTGCGATACTCCCATTTTATCATAAATAGCAGAGAAATTCACGGATATTCTTTGAAAACTAAAAAGAACTTGACTATTAAGATCAAGTTCCATTATTTTCTTGATAGGAAGTGTCATTCCATCTTTCCAGAGTGAAGGTTTCAAAATCATCGGTCTCTAAAACTGTCAGACTAGCATTGGCCAAGCCTCCATCTTTGCGAAGGTGAGCCTCTTTATAGCCTAAGAGAGTGCGTAGGCTAGCAGTGAGATTTGCCCCATGCCCGACAATCAAAATTCTTTCAGCCGGACTTTCTTTCAGAGATTTGATAAACTGAATGGTTCGCTGAGTCGTAGAGTAGAGAGATTCGGCTTCAAACATCCTCGTATCAAACTGAGCCAGATTAGAGCGAAAGGCCTTGATTTGTTGTGGGTAGATGGCATTGAGCGTAGCAATTTTTAATCCCTCTAGTTTGCCAAGTTGCCATTCACGTAGGTCAGGAATGCTCTTCAAAGGACAAGGGGATTGGAGTTGACTCTGGATAATTTCAGCAGACTTAACTGCTCTGGGTAAATCACTAGAATAAATTGTATCAAAAGGAATTTCCTTAAGATACTGCCCCAGTTGTTTTAGTGTGTCAATGGACTCTGGAAGAAGGGGAGAGTCACCGCTAGCACCTTGAAAACGTCCTTCAAGATTCCAGACGGTGCGACCATGACGGACAAAGTAGAGTTTCATCAGTTGTTTTCCTCCAAGAGATCAGCAAAATCTGCTTTTACAAAGCTGGCTAAGTCTTGAGGTCGGATGATGATACTGTGCCCGACTTCTCCAGCAGAGACAATCATTTGGTCCAAATCCAAGGCTTTTTGATCAATAAAAATAGGATAATTATGTTTTTGGCGAATGCCGACAGGGTTATTAGCCCCATGAATATAGCCTGTCGTTTTTTCCAAATCTTTTTGTGGAATCATACTCACTTTTTTATTACCAGAAACCTTTGCTAGTTTTTTCTCAGCGAGGTGTTCTGTTATGGGAACGATTCCGATGATTGGCCCCGTTTTGTCTCCTAATAGCGCCAAGGTTTTAAAGATGTGAGTTCGATCATATTCCGAAGGAAGTTCACCCTCAAGCGCGTTGATTTGAATACCAGTATGGTCAATACCCGCCTTGGTCAAGATTTGTTCGACCAAGTTTTTTTTAATCTTAACTTTCTTTGCCATTATTTATATTTATCCTCCAATTGACTCATCCAGATACCAAGCCAAATGCCAAGCGCAAAGAAGAAGGCGATGAGAACATAGCTCACAATAGAAAGTCCAGTGTATTGGATACTTTCAGCATTTCCAGCATTTGGAATCAAAATCAAGAGAGTGCTTGACAGTACAATCCCAATGATGAAGTGATACACACGCGAGTGGTAGTTGTTCAAGGCGTGGTCCATTAATTTTGAAAAAATGATGAGGGTTGCACCTGCACCAATTCCGATAGGAAGGAAAGTACCGAATAAATCAAAGGTCTTAAAACCAGTTAGCATTGGAGCGTACAGCCCTAAAATCAAGAGTAGGTTTGACGGACTTAAACCAGGCACCAAGACACCAAGCGCTAAAAGAGCACCCGCTAAGATGAAACTAGCGAAACTAGCACCGAGAGAACCAACAACAAAATTTAACGCGTAGAGCCCGACACCTGAAAGGATAAAGGTGGTCCAGAACCAGACTAGGTCAATCTTATCACGATCAGATTCTCGAGTAGATTCTTTAAGGAGACTTGGAACTGTACCGATGATAGCTCCAGCAAAACTCCATAAAACATAGACCTGGTAATTTTCTAGCAGATACTCGATTGGATAAGAAAACAAACCAATGCCTAGCAACATCCCGATTGCTACTGGGATAAAGTATAGGAAATTCGCTTTAAAATCCTTAAAAGGATGAGCCAGAAAGCTAATCATTCGCTCGTAAATTCCCAAAATAGCTGCCAAAACACCGCCAGAAATTCCAGGTAGAATAAATCCTAAGGCGATGACGATTCCTTTAATAACTCTTGCAATCCATGAAAACATCATAAAATCCTCAATTTCATAAAATTCTTCTCTATTCTAACAATTATAACACAGATATAACACAGACGGCAAAAAAATGAAAAAACAAGTGAAAAAGTTACGATTTTCACTTGTTTTATGGTCTTAAAAATAGTTTTCTGAAGGTTTCTTCTTTTTCCTTCAAGGTAGAAATGAGATTAATATCTAAATGATGTTCAAATCCAGCAATTCTTCCTTTTGAAGTATACTGATGGAGGTCGTAGTCTAAACTGGTATTGGGTGTTGTTTCAAAGTAACCAGAGTCTGTCCCGTAGGAAGGAATCCAAATAGCAGTAAACTTATCTGTATTGATACTGTGTTCTTGCATGAAGTAAACTCCAATATAGATGCCGATGTTTTTAGCACCTAAAGATTCCAGTTTAGCACGAAAGGCTTCAACCCCTTCATTCATATCAGACATTGTTTTTTCTTCCACGTCCAACCAATAGTAACTAGGGTTGTATGGAGAAGCAGCATTATAGAAAACTTCAGCGGCTTTTTCCATTTCTTCCTTGCTGGGGCTAGCTAGATAGGCATAGACTCCAACTGGGACATTACGCTTTTGAAATTCTGTAATATGACTTTTATAGGCTTTATCAATACCATTGGCATAAGCCGCATCATTTTTTTCAGTATGTTGAGCCCCATTGTGGACGCGAACAATAACACCTGAAATATTTTGAGACAAGGTATCGTAGTTGATTTCCTCAGGTCTTTGCCAACCAGAGACGTCAATAATAGGTTTATCAAGGTTATGCAAGGCCTGATTTTCAACCTGGACTGCATTGGGTTTTGACTTGACAGGATGGTCTTCATAAGTTGGTCTATTGAGGATCAAAATAGCTATAAATATAGTAAATAAAGTAAAAATAATAGCTGGATGAATCTTTTTTCTCATACCTAAATAGTTTAACGTAAATAGATAAAAAAATCAAAGAAAACATCGGCAAAAGTGAATAAATGGGCGTCTTTTCCCTATTTTTCTGTTTGTTTACTCCTAAGAAACTAAATTATGGTATAATATAAGGGAATTTCTAGAGAAAAGAGAAGATTATGTCAAATTATGCCATTATTTTAGCTGCGGGTAAAGGTACTCGCATGAAATCAGATCTTCCAAAGGTACTTCACAAAGTAGCTGGAATTTCGATGTTGGAACATGTTTTTCGTAGTGTTGGTGCTATTCAACCTGAAAAAACAGTTACTGTAGTTGGTCACAAGGCAGAGCTGGTTGAGCAAGTATTAGCCGGTCAGACAGACTTTGTTACCCAATCAGAACAACTAGGAACTGGGCATGCTGTCATGATGGCAGAGCCTATTCTCCAAAATCGTACTGGCCACACCTTGGTTATTGCTGGGGATACTCCTCTGATTACAGGTGAAAGTTTGAAAAACCTCTTGGATTTCCATATCAACCACAAAAATGTGGCGACGATTTTAACAGCTGAAGCAGCTGATCCTTTTGGATATGGTCGTATCGTCCGTAACGATAATGCTGAAGTTCTTCGTATTGTTGAGCAGAAAGATGCCACAGACTTTGAAAAGCAAATTAAGGAAATCAATACAGGAACTTATGTATTTGACAATGAACGTCTTTTTGAAGCCCTTAAAAACATCAACACCAACAATGCCCAAGGTGAGTATTATATTACTGACGTGATTGGTATTTTCCGTAATGCGGGTGAGAAGGTTGGTGCCTATACTCTCAAGGATTTTGATGAAAGTCTTGGCGTAAATGACCGTGTAGCTCTTGCGACTGCGGAATCAGTGATGCGTCGCCGTATCAATCAAAAGCACATGGTTAATGGTGTTAGCTTTGTTAATCCGGAAGCAACTTACATTGATATTGATGTTGAGATTGCTCCCGAAGTCCAAATCGAAGCCAACGTTACCTTAAAAGGTCAAACGAAGATTGGTGCGGAGACTATTTTAACAAATGGAACTTATATCGTAGATAGTACCGTTGGAGCTGGAGCCGTGATTACCAACTCTATGATCGAGGAAAGTAGTGTTGAGGACGGTGTAACAGTTGGTCCTTATGCCCATATTCGTCCAGGTTCAAGTCTGGCTGCTCAAGTTCACATTGGAAACTTTGTTGAAGTAAAAGGATCTTCAATCGGTGAAAATACCAAGGCAGGTCATTTGACTTATATTGGAAACTGTGAAGTGGGTAGCAACGTTAATTTTGGTGCAGGAACTATTACAGTCAACTACGATGGCAAAAATAAATACAAAACTGTCATTGGCAATAATGTCTTTGTTGGATCAAACTCAACTATTATTGCTCCTGTAGAACTTGGGGATAATTCTCTGGTTGGAGCGGGTTCAACCATTACCAAGAATGTTCCTGCTGATGCCATTGCTATCGGCCGTGGACGACAAGTTAACAAAGACGAGTACGCAACACGCTTACCTCATCATCCAAAGAACCAGTAGGAGTTTGTCATGGAATTTGAAGAAAAAACGATTAGTCGGAAGGAAATCTATCAAGGTCCTATTTTCAAACTAGTACAAGACCAGGTGGAACTACCAGAAGGAAAGGGGACTGCCCAACGTGACTTGATTTTTCACAATGGAGCTGTTTGTGTACTAGCTGTGACAGCCGAAGACAAAATCGTTCTCGTTAAGCAATACCGAAAGGCTATCGAGGCGGTTTCTTATGAGATTCCTGCTGGTAAACTAGAACTTGGTGAAAATGCTGATCCAATGGTAGCGGCGCTTCGTGAATTGGAAGAAGAAGTTGCCTACAATGGTAAGTTAGAACTGTTGTACGATTTCTATTCTGCGATTGGATTTTGTAATGAAAAACTAAAACTCTACCTTGCTAGTGATTTGGTCAAGGTGGAAAATCCTCGCCCACAAGATGATGATGAAACTTTGGAAGTCCTAGAAGTAAACCTAGAGGAAGCCAAAAACCTGATCCAGTCAGGTCATATCTGTGATGCCAAAACTATTATGGCGATCCAGTACTGGGAACTACAAAAGAAATAGAGGAGAAACCCATGGGAAAACCTTTATTAACAGACGAAATGATTGAACGTGCCAACCGAGGTGAGAAAATCTCAGGACCACCTCTTCAAGATGATGAGGAAACAAAGATCCTACCAACGTCTTCACAACATTTTGGTTATTCACGCTCTAGAGACCACGGTTTTAGTCAAGATACACTTACAATCGAAGTAGAACCAACAATTCATAAGAGTCGCCGCATTGAGAACACTAAGAGAAATGTTTTTAATTCGAAACTCAATCGCATCTTGTTTGCAGTCATCCTACTTTTGATTTTGTTAGTGTTGGCAATGAAACTCTTGTAATTGAAAGGACTTGAAATGAAAATTGGAATCATTGCTGCCATGCCAGAAGAACTCGTATATTTAACTCAGAATTTGGATAAACCTCAAGAAGTCCAAATTCTCGGAAATACTTACTACACTGGCTCTGTTGGCAATACAGAAGTCGTTCTAGTTCAGAGTGGGATTGGGAAGGTCATGTCGGCTATGAGTGTAGCTGTTCTAGCTAACCATTTCCAAGTAGAAGCCATCATCAATACAGGATCTGCAGGTGCTCTTGCTGAAGGGATTGCTGTTGGAGATGTCGTGATTGCGGATAAGTTGGCTTATCATGATGTGGATGTGACTGCTTTTGGCTATGCTTATGGCCAAATGGCTGGTCAACCTCTTTACTTTGAATCTGATAAGAAGTTTATCGCTAGGATTAAAGAGAATTTATCTAAATTAGAACAGAACTGGCACCTAGGATTGATTGCTACAGGGGACAGTTTTATAGCTGGAGATGATAAGATTGCTAGTATCAAATCCCACTTTCCAGATGTGTTAGCAGTTGAAATGGAGGGTGCAGCCATTGCTCAAGCGGCTCAGTCTCTTAATTTACCGTTTCTAGTCATTCGTGCCATGAGTGACAATGCCAATCACGAAGCCTCTATCTCTTTTGATGAGTTTATTATCGAAGCTGGACGTCGTTCTGCCCAAGTCTTACTAGCCTTTTTAAAGGCCTTAGATTAAGCGGAAATTTGACAGTTTATCTAGCTTATGATAAGATTTAAATAAAGAAAAGCTAGAAAACGTTTCAGAGGATATTATGAGTATTGAAATGACCGTCAGTGAGATTGCAGAGGTCTTAGGACTATCTCGTCAAGCAATCAACAATCGTGTCAAAGAACTTCCAGAAGAGGACACGAAAAAAAATGACAAAGGTGTAACTGTAGTTACTCGAAGTGGCTTGATCAAGCTAGAAGAAATCTATAAAAAAACAATTTTTGAAGATGAGCCTGTCAGTGATGATGTCAAACAACGTGAACTGATGGAAATCTTGGTCGATGAGAAAAATGCTGAAATTCTTCGTTTGTATGAGCAGCTCAAGGCAAAAGACCGCCAGTTATCAGAAAAAGATGAACAGATGCGCATTAAAGACCGCCAGATTGCTGAAAAGGACAAACAGTTGGACCAACAGCAACAGTTAACTCTTCAAGCGATGAAGGATCAAGAAACCTTGAAACTCGAGTTGGACCAAGCAAAAGAAGAAGTCCAAGCAAGCAAAAAAGGCTTTTTTGCTCGCCTTTTTGGAGGAAAATAAAGAAGCTGTTTGGGTTACTCACTAACCTAATGGCTTCTTTTATTATTTATAGTTTAGTTTGGGTAGTAATTGAGGTAAATAATGGAAAAATTAAGAGATTATATCGCCTTTGATTTGGAATTCAATCAACACGAGGGGTTCACCCATTTAATTCAAGTATCAGCAGTCCGCTTTCAAGATGGACAAGAAAGTGCTGCTTTTGACTCTTATGTTCATACTACAGCCCCTTTAAAGAGTTTTATCAATGGTTTGACTGGAATCACGGCTGAAACCTTGAAAGATGCGCCAAAGGTAGAACAAGTTTTAAAGGACTTTCAGGCATTTGTTGGCGACTTACCTATCGTTGGTTACAATGCAGCTAAGAGTGATTTGCCTATTCTCTTGGAGCATGGTATTGATTATCGTGACCAGTATAAGGTTGATCTATATGAGGAGGCTTTTGAACGTCGTAGTTCTGACTTACACGGGATAGCCAACCTTAAATTGCAAACTGTAGCGAATTTTTTAGGCTTTCACGGGAAGTCTCATAACAGTTTAGAGGATGCCCGCATGACGGCGCGTGTCTACGAAGCTTTTTTGGAATCAGATGAAGGAAAGCTATTAATAGAAGACCAGAGTAGTTTTTCAATGAATAATCCTTTTGGTGGCTCAGATTTATCCCAATTTTTAGACTAGGAGTGCTTATGAAACCTGAAAAACCTAAAAAGCTAGGTTTTAGGAAGATATACTATAACTTAGATAAGATTTTATTTCTATTTTTCCTGATATTTATGATGGTTGAGTTTGTCTGGTTGCCATTAAATTCATGGATTGCAGGAATGTTACTCAGACAAACAGGTTACTTGTTTATCTCCTACAATAACTTTTGGGCGATTATACAAGGCTCGCCTTTTATCAGTTTAGCCTTTCTCATCTTAATTGCAATCAATCTCCTGGTTGCTTATTTCCAGATTTGTCTTTTGTTTATCGGGGCCCGCCATCTTCTCTATCATGAAAAGAGAACTTTAATAGAGTACAGTAGAAAAGTATTTCACCAGAGCTTTTTATTCGTTAAGCGATTGAGCTTTTGTAAGATGGCCTTTGTCTTTTTTTACATTGCTTTGCTTTTCCCTTTTATTAGGAAAATTTTAAAAATCTACTATCTCAACAAGATTATTATCCCCGATTTTATCGTTACATATCTAGAAGATAAGAACTGGCTAGTAGGGCTGTTGAACATAGCATCCGCTTGGATCTTTCTCTACATTTCTGTTCGTTTCATGTTTGCCCTTCCTAAGATTCTCTTTGAAAGAAAGACAGTAAGAGAAAGTGTGAAATATAGTCTCCAAAAGACGAAGAAAAACGTCCTTTTCTTCTCTTGGCATCTCTTACTCATTATCATTAAAACCTATCTCTTCTTTTTTGGTTTGTTAATTCCCTTGCTTTTTGCGCAAGCATTGATGGATAATTTAACTCAAAAAGAATCCTTGATTCTCGGTGTGATTAATTTTGTCCTGATTAAAAATTTCCATTACATGACCCTGACTTATTTCCTAGTGAAGTTTGTTTCCTTTCTGACAGGAGAAGAGCTAGAGATTATGCCAAGGCGAAAGAAAGATCATCTGATGAGATGGGGTGTCATGGGGTGTGCAAGTATCATTTTTGCCATAGAAGGCTACGTTTATCTGGAATCTCCGGATACCAATACACCTTTAGTGATTTCGCACAGAGGAGTAAGTAATAAAAACGGTGTTCAAAATACTGTGCAGTCTTTAGAAAAAACAGCTCAACTAAAACCAGATCTCATCGAAATGGATGTGCAGGAAACGAAAGACGGTCAGTTCGTGATGATGCACGATGCCAACCTCAAAAATTTAACAGGTATTAATGCTACACCGCAAGATTTGACTCTGGATGAATTAACAAATACAGATATTTACGAGAATGGTTATCAAACAAAGATTTCAAGTTTTGATGATTATTTAGAACGCGCAAATGCTTTAAACCAAAAATTGCTGATTGAGATTAAAACCAGTAAAAAAGATAGTCCACAAATGATGGACCATTTCCTCGAAAAGTATGGGGCGACTATCAAGAAATATGGGCACCAGATACAATCACTAGACTATCATGTGATTGATAAGGTGTTGACTTATGATTCTGAAATTCCAGTTTACTTCATTCTCCCCTATAACAGTATCTTCCCAAGAACCAAGGCGACTGGTTACACTATGGAGTACTCAACTTTGGATGAATACTTTGTCAATAAACTCTGGACAACTGATCAGAGACTCTACGTTTGGACCGTAAATGGTTCTGAGGCATTTGATAAAGCCGTTCGCCTCGGCGCAGATGGCATGATAACGGATGATCTTGAAATGGTCCAGTCACAAGTCACAATGGCTCAAGACGATCCGGAATATACGGAATTACTCTTAAAGAAAGCCATGGGATTTTTTGACTTCTAAGAAAAAAGAGAAACATTTGTTTCTCTTTTCTTATGGATTAGAAAGGCAATTTTCCAGCGAAAGCACCAAGTTTCTTCTTAGTCGTTTCATCAATTTGTTCAAGTGCTGCGTTAATTGCTTGCGCAGTCATGTCAGAAAGGGTTTCGAGATCTTCTGGATCTACAACTGCTGGGTTGAAGTCAATACTGACAACTTTTTTGTCTCCAGTTAGGGTTGCTTGGACAAGGTCCTGAGCTGATTTTCCAACAAATTCCATGGCAGCGAGTTCTGCTTGGCTCTGTTCCATTTGTTTTTGAAGTTTTTGTGCTTGGCGCATCATGTTTTGCATGTTCATCATGGCGGTTTACAGTTTCCTTTTTCTACTATTTTCCTTTTTATTTTATCAATTTTAGGTGCAAAAGTCTATTATTTGTTTAATTCATGAGATATATGAACATTTATAATGAGTCCCTCAAACAACTTTTAAGAAATTTACTAAGCACACCTAGTATTCTTTGCTAAACAAATAATATCATTTAAGTTTTCTTTAAGGTTTGTATTATATTCTAAAGAACTCTATGTTAACCGAACGTTAAGTGTATAATATAGAGGATAACCTAATTTTATTTCTTAATTTGTTATGGTCTTTCCAGATTTAGTAACACATTGTTCACTTTTTACCTTAAATGGTGTGTTGATTAGACTAAATGATGCTCTGTCTTTTCTTCATGATGGAGGCAGATTGTGATATAATAGATGGTAATGAGTTTTTTAGAATAAACTAAAGGAGAAAATATATGATCTATGCAGGAATCCTAGCCGGAGGAACTGGCACACGCATGGGAATCAGTAATTTACCAAAACAATTTTTGGAGTTGGGTGATCGACCAATTTTGATCCACACAATTGAAAAATTTGTTTTGGAACCAAGTATTGAAAAAATTGTAGTTGGAGTTCATGGAGACTGGGTGTCACACGCTGAGGACCTAGTTGACAAGTATCTTTCTCTCCACAAGGATCGCATCATCATTACCAAGGGTGGTGCTGATCGCAATACCAGTATCGAGAAGATTATAGAAGCCATTAATGCCTACCGTCCAATCACTCCAGAAGATATTGTGATTACCCACGACTCTGTTCGTCCCTTTATCACACTTCGCATGATTCAGGACAATATCAAACTGGCGCAAAATCATGATGCGGTTGACACAGTAGTAGAAGCAGTTGATACCATTGTTGAAAGTACCAATGGCCAGTTTATCACTGATATTCCAAATCGTGCTCACCTCTATCAAGGTCAAACACCTCAGACATTCCGCTGCAAGGATTTCATGGATTTGTATGGTTCCCTATCTGATCAAGAAAAGGAAATCCTGACGGATGCATGTAAGATTTTTGTTATCAAAGGAAAAGACGTTGCCCTAGCTAAAGGGGAATATTCAAACCTTAAAATCACAACTGTGACAGACTTGAAAATCGCGAAAAGCATGATTGAGGAAGACTAAGGCTATGATTAATCAAATTTATCAACTGACAAAACCAAAGTTTATCAATGTAAAATACCAAGAAGAGGACATTGATCAGGAGAATCACATCCTTATTCGTCCAAATTATATGGCGGTTTGTCATGCAGATCAACGATACTATCAAGGGAAACGTGATCCAAAGATATTGGCTAAAAAGCTTCCTATGGCCATGATTCACGAGTCTTGTGGAACTGTTATTTCTGATCTAACTGGGACTTATGAAGTTGGTCAAAAGGTAGTTATGATTCCAAATCAACCTCCTTTGCAGAGTGACAAGGAGTTCTACGAGAACTACATGACAGGAACCTACTTCCTATCTAGTGGTCACGATGGTTTTATGCGAGAATTTGTCTCTCTTCCAAAAGACCGAGTCGTTTCTTATAATGACATTGAGGACACAGTTGCAGCCATTACAGAGTTTGTAAGTGTTGGTATGCATGCTGTGGATCGATTCCTGCATCTTGCTCATAGCAAGCGAGAGCGCATCGCTGTTATTGGAGATGGTAGTTTGGCCTTTGTGGTTGCCAATATTATCAATTACACACTACCGGAAGCAGAGATTATCGTTATTGGTCGCCATTGGGAAAAATTGGAGCTCTTCTCTTTTGCAAAAGAGTGCTACATCACGGATAATATCCCAGAGGATTTGACCTTTGATCATGGATTTGAGTGTTGCGGTGGTGATGGTACAGGACCAGCTATCAATGACCTGATTCGCTATATTCGTCCACAGGGAACGATTCTCATGATGGGAGTGAGCGAGTACAAGGTTAATATCAATACGCGAGACTCTTTAGAAAAAGGTTTATTATTGGTCGGTTCGTCTCGTTCAGGACGTGTCGATTTTGAGAAGGCCATTCAAATGATGGAAGTCAAAAAGTTTGCGAATCGTCTGAAGAATATCCTTTATGTTGAAGAGCCTGTGAGAGAAATCAAAGACATTCATCGTGTCTTTGCTACAGACCTTAATACTGCTTTTAAAACAGTATTCAAGTGGGAAGTGTAGAAGATGGAGGTTAATTGTGGAGAAACTCATCAAAGAAAAAATTTCTTCTTTACTATCTGAAGAAGAGGAAGTACTCAGTGTCGAACAGCTGGGAGGCATGACCAACCAAAACTATTTGGTCAAAACAACCAACAAACAGTATATTGTGAAATTTTTTGGTAAAGGGACTGAAAAACTCATCAATCGTCAAAATGAAAAGTACAATCTTGAACTTTTAGAGGATTTAGATTTAGATGTCAAAAATTACCTCTTTGATATTGAGTCAGGGATTAAAGTAAATGAATACATCGAATCGGCAGTAACTCTTGATTCAACATCAATTAAGTCCAAGTTTGAAAAGATTGCACCAATTTTACAAACCATCCACGCTTCAGGGAAAGAATTAAGAGGAGAATTTGTTCCTTTTGAGGAAATCAGCAAATATGAATCCTTGATTGAAGGACCTATCCCTTATGAAAATTATGAAGCTGTAAGAAAAGATGTATTTTCACTAGAAAAGAGATTGGCTGATTTGGGTGTTGATAGAAAGTCCTGTCATATCGATTTGGTACCAGAAAACTTTATCGAGTCACCACAAGGTCGTTTGTATTTGATTGACTGGGAATACTCTTCTATGAATGATCCAATGTGGGATTTGGCAGCTCTTTTCTTAGAGTCTGAATTTACAAAGCAAGAGGAAGATGATTTCCTTTCCTACTATGAAAGTGACAAAACGCCTGTATCACGTGAGAAGATTCGTATCTATAAAATCTTGCAAGATACTATCTGGAGTTTGTGGACAGTGTACAAAGAAGCTCAAGGGGCTGATTTTGGAGATTACGGTGTCAATCGTTACCAAAGAGCTGTCGAAGGTTTGACTTATTATGGAGGTTAGGATGAAGAATAAAAATGGTGTTTCCTTTGGTCTGCTCTCTGGTATCTTCTGGGGATTAGGTCTAACGATTAGTGCTTATATCTTTTCAATTTTTACAAATCTTTCGCCTTTTGTTGTGGCTGCCGCTCATGATTTCTTGAGTATCTTTATCTTGTTAGCTTTTCTTTTGGTAAAAGAAAGAAAAGTTCGTCTCTCGATTTTCTTAAATATTCGAAATGTAAGTGTAATTATCGGAGCTTTACTAGCAGGACCAATAGGTATGCAGGCCAATCTTTATGCGGTTAAATATATCGGTAGTTCACTAGCTTCATCTGTATCAGCTATTTACCCAGCAGTTTCAGTTTTGCTAGCCTTCTTCATTTTGAAACACAAGGTTTCAAAGAATACAGTATTCGGTGTTTTCTTGATTATTGCAGCGATCATTGCTCAAACCTACAAGGTTGAACAAGTTAACTCGTTTTACATTGGGATTCTTTGTGCCCTTATCTGTGCCATTGCCTGGGGGAGTGAAAGTGTTCTCAGCTCGTATGCTATGGAAAGTGATTTAAGTGAAATTGAAGCCTTGTTAATTCGACAAGTAACCTCATTCTTGTCCTATCTTGTGATTGTGCTCTTTTCACACCATTCATTTGCAGAAGTGGCAGATGGGCAATTATTCGGCCTCTTGATTGTCTTTGCGGCCTTTGATATGATTTCCTACTTAGCTTATTATATCGCCATTAATCGTTTGCAACCTGCGAAAGCGACAGGTTTGAATGTGAGCTATGTAGTTTGGACTGTCTTATTTGCAGTTATTTTCTTGGGTGCACCGCTAGATATGCTGACAATCATCACTTCACTTATTGTTATGGCTGGTGTTTATATTATTATTAAAGAATAAAGGAGATTCGTGTGAAAGCGATTATTTTAGCAGCGGGCTTAGGAACTCGTCTACGCCCTATGACTGAAAATACACCAAAAGCTTTGGTTAAGGTTAATCAAAAACCCTTGGTAGAATACCAAATTGAGTTTTTGAAAGAGAGAGGAATTGATGAGATTATCATCGTTGTCGGTTACCTCAAAGAACAATTTGACTACCTAAAAGAAAAATATGGTGTCCGTTTGGTCTTTAACGACAAGTATGCTGATTACAATAATTTTTACTCACTTTATCTAGTAAAAGAAGACTTAGCTAACAGCTATGTTATTGATGCAGATAACTATCTTTTTAAAAATATGTTTCGAAACGATCTTAAACGTTCTACCTATTTTAGTGTTTATCGCGAAGACTGTACCAACGAGTGGTTCTTGGTTTACGGTGATGACTATAAGGTTCAAGACATCATTGTTGACAGCAAAGCTGGTCGCATTCTGAGCGGAGTTTCATTCTGGGATGCACCAACTGCTGAGAAGATTGTTGGCTTTATTGACAAAGCTTACGAAAGTGGTGAATTTGTTGATCTCTACTGGGACAACATGGTTAAGGATAATATCAAAGAATTAGATGTCTATGTCGAAGAATTAGAAGGAAATAGCATCTATGAAATTGATAGTGTAAAAGATTACCATAAGTTAGAAGAGATTTTATCTACTATTAAGTAAGGAAAGAGAAGAAGGCTTGGGCCTTCTTTTTTTGTGGATTTTATAACAAGAATGTTTGATATTGATTGTATTCTTTAAATGAAACAAAAATTACAAAAAAATGAACAAAATAAAACAATAATTATTGACAACGATTTCATATAGTGTTATACTTATTACATAAAAGATAATTGAAAGAAGGGAAAATGTTATGGGATTAGATCATTTCTTTGACAAAAACCTGGTGTTTTGCTTAGAAGCGGATAATCAAGAACAACTCTTTGATCAGGTAGCAAGCTTGTTGGAAGAACGAGAAATTGTCAGTCCAACTTATCGTGAAGCCTTGATCACGCGTGAAAAGTCATTTCCAACTGGTTTAGATATGGAATTTCTAGGAAAGGATTTGCCAAATGTGGCAATCCCTCATACAGATATTGCTCATAATCTAGCTGAGAAAGTAGTGGTTGTTCGATTAGAAAAACCAGTAACTTTTCACAATATGATAGCTCCTGATAAGGAAGTAGCAGTATCCCTACTCTTCTTTATCATTAACAACTCAAGTTCAAGTCAAACAAATATTCTGGCTCAGTTGATGGACTTTTTCACAGGAAATGGACATCTGGAAGAACTATCAAAAATTTCCGAACCAGAAAAACTTTATGCTTACATTTCCGAAGCAACCGCTTAATCTTGTCTATTAAAAAATAAAATCGGAGGAAATCCAAATGATTAAAATTCTTGCTGCCTGCGGTGCAGGTGTTAACTCAAGTCACCAAATTAAAAGTGCTTTAGAAGAAGAACTTTCAAGCCGTGGTTATGATGTTCACTGTGATGCAGTCATGGTGAAAGATGTAAACGAAGACCTTATCAAGGGCTACGATATCTTTACACCAATCGCTGCAACTGACCTTGGTTTTGAACCAGGTATTCCAGTAATTGAAGCTGGACCAATCTTGTTCCGTATTCCAGCGATGAGCGCTCCAGTATTTGACAATATTGAAGCAGCTATCAAAGAACACGGACTAAGCTAATTTATTCTTTATCTTGTTAACATTCATATAACTAAAAAAACGGGAGGAACTATTATGGATGTCATTATCGAACTAGCCAATAAGATTTTCAAGCCAGTCTTGGAAATGGGTGGTCCTATCATCATGCTGATCATCTTGACAGTATTGGCCTTACTATTTGGAGTGAAATTCTCCAAAGCGCTTGAAGGTGGTATCAAACTTGCCATCGCTCTTACTGGTATCGGTGCGATCATCGGTATGCTCAACGGAGCTTTCTCAGCATCTCTTGCGAAATTCGTTGAAAATACTGGTATTCAATTGAACATCACTGACGTTGGTTGGGCACCACTTGCAACCATCACTTGGGGTTCTGCTTGGACACTTTACTTCTTGCTTGTAATGTTGATTGTCAACGTTGTGATGCTTGCAATGAAGAAAACGGACACACTTGATGTCGATATCTTCGATATCTGGCACTTGTCAATTACTGGTCTTTTGATCAAATGGTATGCTGACAACAACGGTGTAAGCCAAGGGGTTTCACTCTTCATCGCGACAGCAGCAGTTGTACTTGTTGGTGTTTTGAAAATCATCAACTCTGACTTGATGAAACCAACTTTTGATGACCTTCTTAACGCACCAAGTTCATCACCAATGACTTCAACACACATGAACTACATGATGAACCCAGTTATCATGGTCTTGGATAAGATCTTCGATAAAGTATTGCCAGGTCTTGATAAATATGACTTCGATGCTGCAAAATTGAACAAGAAAATCGGTTTCTGGGGATCTAAATTCTTCATCGGTTTCATCCTTGGTATCGTTATTGGTTTGATGGGGACTCCACATCCAGTTGCTGGTGTAGAAGGAGCTGATAAATGGGAACTTGTTATTAAAGGTTGGTTGAGCCTTGGTTTGACTGCCGGTGTCTGCTTGGAGCTCTTCTCGCTTATCGGATCTTGGTTCATCGCAGCCGTAGAACCACTTTCACAAGGCATTACAAACGTTGCTACTAAACGTCTTCAAGGACGTAAATTCAACATCGGTCTTGACTGGCCTTTCATCGCTGGTCGTGCTGAAATCTGGGCTTGTGCCAACGTACTTGCACCAATCATGTTGATTGAAGCAGTGCTTCTTTCAAACGTAGGAAATGGTATCTTGCCTCTTGCAGGTATCATCGCCATGGGTGTAACTCCAGCTCTCTTGGTTGTTACTCGTGGTAAATTGCTCCGTATGATCATCTTCGGAACACTCTTGTTGCCACTCTTCCTTCTTTCAGGTACTCTGATTGCACCATTTGCAACTGAACTTGCTAAAGGTGTAGGTGCCTTCCCAGAAGGTGTGAGCCAAACTCAATTGATCACTCACTCAACTCTTGAAGGACCAATCGAAAAACTATTTGGTTGGGCAATCGGTAATGCTACAACAGGTGATATCAAAGCAATCCTTGGTGCAGCAGTCTTCCTTGTATTCTATGTAGGTATCTTTGCTTGGTATAGAAAACAAATGATCAAACGTAACGAAGAATACGCAGCAAATGCTAAATAATTCGCTCCTATAAAATGTAAATTGTGAAAACTAGGTTGTTAATTTCCTACATTGGGAGTGGCAACCTAGTTTTTTATATAGAAATCTAAAAATAGTTGGAGAACATTATGGTAATTGAAATCAAATCAGACCAGTTAACGGTCCAGTTTAAAACCTTAGGTGGCGCCTTGTCGTCGATCAAGGATCGAGAAGGCATTGAGTATTTGTGGCAAGGTGATGCCACTTACTGGAATGGACAAGCCCCAGTACTTTTTCCAATCTGCGGCTCTTTGAGAGAAGATACAGCATTCTACAGTCATGAAGATGGAACGGAGACGAAAGGAAATATTCCTCGTCATGGTTTGGTCCGTAAAAAAGAATTTGACTTAGTTGATCAAACAGAAAACAGCGTAACCTTTGCTATCGAATATGATGAGAATACTTATCAGAACTATCCTTATCATTTCCGCCTTGAAATCACTTATCTAGTGACTGGCAAGACTGTTCGTACTCAATACAAAGTTTTCAATAAAGAAACTAGTAAGGTCATGCCATACTTTATTGGTGGACATCCAGGCTTTAATTGTCCTCTACTAGATGGTGAAACTTATGAAGATTACTATTTAGAGTTTGAGAAAGAAGAGACTTGCTCTGTTCCACGTCCTTTCCCAGAAACTGGCATGTTAGACTTTCAAGATAGAAGTCCATGGTTGGATTCGCAAAAGGAAGTGGATCTCAGTTACGATCTGTTTAGTGTTGATGCAGTGACCTTGGATGAGTTGCAATCCAGAACAATTGCCCTTCGTTCTCGTAAGCATGAGAAGGGATTAAAAGTACACTTCCAAGAGTTCTCAAATCTCATCATTTGGTCAACTTTGAATAAGGGACCATTCATTGCCTTTGAACCATGGTCTGGCTTATCAACATCTCTTGAAGAAGGAGATCATTTAGAAGATAAGAAAAACGTTCGTCTCTTAGAAGCTGGTCAAGTGGAACAAATTGGTTTTGATATTGAAATATTTTAGATAAAAAACCACAAAAACAAACATTTACTGTTGACTTTTTATAAAAATAGGAGTATATTATGTTTGTAAGCAACAAATGATATTTGTAACAAACAAATAATCACTTGTTATATTCTCTTTCGAGGAGAAAGTTTGTTTCTAGGAACTTGATTTCCTGGACTTGGATAAGGTGATATTCATCTCATTCAATCAAATTTGTCACTAAACTGTTAGAAAGTCTTTTGTAGGTAAACTGCTAGCTATAAAAGTCTTTACTAGCCTAGAATAATAAAAAGGAGTATACAATATGTCTATTGTTATCGGTGCAGATGCTGCAGGTTTGAGATTGAAAGAAGTTGTGAAAGACTTCTTGGAAAAAGAAAACTTCCACGTTGTGGATGTTACAGCTGAAGGTCAAGACTTTGTTGATGTGACTCTTGCTGTTGCTGCAGAAGTAAACAAAGAAGAACAAAATCTTGGTATCGTGATTGATGCTTATGGTGCTGGTCCATTTATGGTCGCAACTAAAATTAAAGGAATGGTTGCCGCAGAAGTATCTGACGAACGCTCAGCTTATATGACTCGTGGACACAACAACTCACGTATGATCACTATGGGTGCACAACTTGTTGGTGATGAATTGGCTAAAAATATTGCTAAAGGTTTTGTTAACGGTAAATACGACGGTGGTCGTCACCAAATTCGTGTTGATATGTTGAACAAAATGTGCTAATTAGATTACAGTAAGAAAGGTAAGTTAAAATGAGAATTGCAATTGGATGTGACCACATCGTAACAGATGAAAAAATGGCGGTTTCAGAATTTTTGAAATCAAAAGGATATGAAGTCATCGACTTTGGTACCTATGACCACACACGTACTCACTACCCAATCTTTGGTAAAAAAGTTGGTGAAGCCGTTACAAGCGGTCAAGCTGATCTTGGGGTATGTATCTGTGGTACTGGTGTTGGTATCAATAACGCTGTTAACAAAGTTCCAGGTGTACGCTCTGCCTTGGTTCGTGATATGACAACAGCACTTTATGCCAAAGAGCAGTTGAATGCCAACGTTATTGGTTTTGGTGGTAAGATTACTGGTGAATTGCTCATGTGCGACATCATTGAAGCTTTCATCAATGCTGAATACAAACCATCAGAAGAAAATAAAAAATTGATTGCGAAAATCGAGCACGTTGAAACTCACAATGCTCATCAAGCAGATGCAAACTTCTTTACAGAATTCCTTGAAAAATGGGATCGCGGTGAATACCACGACTAAGAGGTGACACATGATTTTAACAGTCACAATGAATCCATCCATTGATATTTCTTATCCTTTGGATGAATTAAAAATTGACACTGTCAACCGTGTGGTGGACGTGACCAAGACAGCTGGTGGTAAAGGGCTCAATGTTACACGAGTTCTTTCAGAATTTGGTGATTCTGTTGTTGCTACTGGTTTGGTCGGTGGTAAACTTGGTGAGTTTTTAGTAGAACATATCGACAATAACGTAACGAAACGTTTCTTCTCCATTCAAGGAGAGACTCGTAACTGTATCGCTATTCTGCACGGAGACAACCAAACAGAAATCCTTGAAAAAGGGCCTGAAGTATTGGAACAAGAAGGTCAAGATTTCTTGGCTCATTTCAGAAATATCCTTGACACTGTGGAAGTAGTTGCTATCTCTGGTAGTCTGCCAGCAGGTCTTCCAGTTGATTACTATGCGAGCTTAGTAGAACTTGCTAATCAAGCAAGGAAACCTGTTGTTCTAGACTGCTCAGGTGCAGCTCTTCAGGCTGTCCTTGAATCACCACATAAACCAACAGTAATCAAACCGAATAACGAAGAATTGTCTCAGCTTCTTGGGAAAGAAGTTTCTGAGGATTTGGATGAATTAAAAGAAGTTCTTCAAGAGCCTCTATTTGCAGGGATTGAGTGGATTATCGTGTCACTTGGTGCAAATGGTGCTTTTGCAAAACATGGGGACACTTTCTATAAAGTAGATATTCCAAGAATTCAGGTAGTCAATCCAGTTGGATCTGGAGATTCTACTGTTGCAGGTATTTCATCAGGTCTTCTTCATAAGGAATCTGATCAAGAACTCCTCATCAAGGCCAATGTCCTTGGTATGCTCAATGCCCAAGAAAAGATGACAGGTCATGTCAATATGGCCAACTATCAAGCTTTATATGATCAATTAATAGTAAAAGAGGTATAAAATGGTTTTAACAGAAAATAAACGTGCATGCTTGCAAAAACTCTCTGACGAGAACGGCATTATCTCAGCTCTTGCCTTTGACCAACGTGGTGCTTTGAAACGCCTCATGGCTCAATACCAAACAGAAGAGCCAACAGTTGCTCAAATGGAAGAACTTAAGGTATTGGTTGCAGATGAATTGACAAAATACGCATCATCAATGCTCCTTGACCCTGAGTACGGACTTCCAGCTACAAAAGCGCTTGATGCTAATGCTGGTCTTCTCCTTGCGTATGAAAAAACTGGTTACGATACAACAAGCACCAAACGCTTGCCTGACTGCTTGGATATTTGGTCTGCCAAACGCATCAAGGAACAAGGCGCAGATGCTGTGAAGTTCTTGCTTTACTATGACGTAGACAGCGCTGACGAACTCAACCAAGAAAAACAAGCCTACATCGAACGTATTGGTTCTGAGTGTGTGGCGGAAGACATTCCCTTCTTCCTTGAAATCTTGGCTTACGATGAAAAAATTGCGGACGCAGGTTCTGCAGAATACGCAAAAGTAAAACCACACAAGGTTATTGGTGCTATGAAGGTCTTCTCAGACCCACGCTTCAACATCGATGTCTTGAAAGTGGAAGTTCCAGTCAACGTTAAATACGTTGAAGGCTTTGGTGATGGAGAAATCGTTCATACTCGCGAAGAAGCAGCAGCCTTCTTCAAAGCTCAAGACGAAGCAACTAACTTGCCATACATCTACTTGAGTGCTGGAGTGTCAGCTAAACTCTTCCAAGAAACACTTGTCTTTGCCCACGAATCAGGCGCAAACTTCAACGGAGTTCTTTGCGGCCGTGCAACTTGGGCTGGATCAGTCGAAGCTTACATCAAAGATGGTGAAGCAGCAGCTCGTGAATGGCTACGTACAACAGGTTTTGAGAACATTGACGAACTCAACAAGGTTCTTCAAACAACAGCAACTTCATGGACTGAACGTGTATAAGTTTCCCTCTAATCTTAGGAACATTGATCTAAAAAAATTTAAAAAAAGTTGAATGCTAAGTGTCTAGAGTTTTGGGAAAGTGAAAAATTAAATATCATATAACCTGAGAGAGTGAGAAAATCGCTCTCTTTTTTCGTTGCAAAAATTAAAGAAAGGAGAAAAATGTCAGATAATATTGAAATTGTTATGGATATAGCTGTGAATAAATCGCCATCAGCTGGTGATAAGAAAGGATAAACCAAATGACAAGACAAGCGCAACAATCACGTGATCTAGTATTGAAAGAAATTATGCAGTCACAAAATATGACAAGAACGAGAGCTCATTTAATTTTGAAAGAGTTAGAGGGACTTGGTTTGTTTCAGTTTTCTGATACTGGTCAGTTTTTGTTAAAAGTAGGTGTTTAGTATGGAGCGAATTTCTGCAAGACAAGTTCAATCAAGTGAAAGATTTTATAGAATACCAAAAATATTTGTTGAATCACCACTTTATAAACCGATGAGTACAGATGCTAAATTCACATACGCTATCTTGAAAGACCGTTTTGAACTATCTCTTAGAAATAACTGGATTGATAAAAATGGAGATGTCTATCTGATTTATACAATTACTGAACTCCAAGAAATTTTAGGCTATGGAAATAAAAAAGTTATTAAACTAAAAAAAGAGCTTCAGGAATACGGCCTCTTAGAAGAAGTTCGACAAGGTTTGAATAAGCCTAATCTACTGTACTTAGGCAATATTGACTATCAAGTTCCCCCTACTGAAGAAATTTACTCCCAACCATTGGAAACGGCGGAAATGTCAAAACGACACTTCCAAAAAAATCAAGGAAATGTCAAAATAACATCTCAAAAAATGTCGAAACAACACGCTAATGATACTGAGAATAACGAGACTGAATTATCTAATGATACTAATCGATACGAAGACGAGTCGGCTTTATCTGATTTATCAATTTCTGAAGCGTTTAGAATGGGGCAACATGGTTTTCTTTCTCCTCAACTAGTTCAGAAACTCAGTTTGTTTGGAAAAGATGCAAAAATTCTTGAAAATAAAATCTATCAATCTAAACGTCAAGTTGAGAAGAATTACAACAACCTCTTAGCTGATCAGGAAATTTATGGAGAGGTTTGGCTGCAAGATCTTGAACGTGAGCTTGATAAATTGATTTTCAAAATTAAAACAGGAGAGGCTGAAGAAAAACCAATCCAGAATGTCCCAGCCTACTTCTACAAAATGATGATACATTTCTGGAAGATGGCTCTACTCATTGAAAAAGAACATGGTTTCCTGGAGGTATCAGGACAAAGTGAGTATGCTAGAAAATTCCCTGATGAGTGTCCTAGTCTGATTGCATACTATTATCCAGATAAATTGTCGGAGACGAAACTTAATAGCTATTTATCAGAATTGTCTAAGGGAGTTGAAACATGTTAAAAAATGAATTTAGACCAATTGATGGTAAAGTGCTAACGATAGGTCGTAGCCCGAATGAGAAAATTTACATGGTTCCTAAAGCTGTTTTTGATTTACCGAAAAAAGAAAGAGCTGAGAAACTCAGCCAAATTTTCTCATCATGGCAACAGAAAGAGGATTGATTTCATGGGATTGTTTAAGCTAGGGTTAATGATTATATTCGTCATCGGTTTATTATTGCTCTTTGGTTGTACTATTGGCAAAGTTATAAAGGAAGTGGATAATGCTTCTTTGCTGGATGATGAAATACTATCAAGTCCAAATGATGAAGGAGACAAGTAGATGTGAGGAAACAAACACAAAATCGTATTAAAGAATTACGAAAGCAGTCTAGACTGTCTCAGCAAGCCTTGGCTGATCAGATAGGAGTGTTTCGCAACACAATATCTAACTGGGAGACAGGATACAGTCAGATAAGTCTTGAAAATGCTAAAAAAGTAGCCGAATACTTCGGGGTAACTATCGAATACCTGTTAGAATCAGATAAAACTTAGTACAGAAAAACCATATTGACCGAGAAGTCGTTAAACTATAGACCTTTGAAAACTGAATACAAGGCTTGCCCTGATGCAGCGTGGCTATGGATAAAAAAGAAACGGGGGCGAGTAGCAAACTAGAAAAGGATATCTAGTCCAGCCACTGAACGAAAAAGCATGACAACTGTCATAAGCTGAAGGAGTAAGGGTTACTAGACTATAAACCCAGCGTATAAAATACCGATGTAAAAATACGTTTTTACACAGCACGGCGTAAATTTCGCCTTTCAACTTCAAGGAGAAATCTATGATAGATGAAATAACGGTCAGCCTAAAGGACTTAAAAGTTTTAGGAAAACAAGGAGGTGCGACGGCTCGTTTAGAGGACGGCACAGACCTTATCCTGAAGCCAGACTATGCAGTCAAACAGGCTAAAGGATACGTAGACGGTCTTTTAAGGGATGTTGAATTTCATTTGCCTTATAAAAAGGTTTATGGTCAAATTCGCACTATTAAGAGAGATGCACAAGTTATAGCTCGAAAAGTTAAGACACCATCGGGAATGGAACTTCGTTTAACTGGAAGAGGTTATAATCGCCAAACTAAATAAAGAAAAGGAAAAATCAAAATGAACAAGAAAAATGTATTAGCTGCACTAGCACTTTCAACTATCGCACTTGCACAAGCTGGTTATGTATCAGCAGACGAGCTTGCACCAATTGATTCTTCTGCTCCAGCAACAGAAGTCGTTACGCCAACAACACCTAGTGCTTCAACAGAAACAGAGGCACCAGCAACTCAGCCAACAGAGCCAGTTACTCCAGCTGACCCAACAACACCAAGCGTACAAGACAAAGACAACGCAGGAAGTCTTGATGGAGTGACAACTGATAAACCAGCACCTTCAGACAAGCCACAGGACAAGGATAATGCAGGTAGCCTCGATGGTGTGCCAACACCATCAGATAAACCACAAGACAAAGACAACCCAGGAAGTCTTGACGGAGTGACAACTGATAAACCAGCACCTTCAGACAAGCCACAGGACAAGGATAATGCAGGTAGTCTTGATGGTGTTCCAGATGAACAGCCAAAAACTACTGATCAAGCGAACCAACAAGGGAAGTCACAAATTGGAACTACTTCAACTTCAACAGGTCAAGTAGTGCATGACGTGACAAAAGAACCAGTTGAAACAAATACAGGAGTTGCAATTGTCAGCACTCAAAATGGTAACGTAGTCCTTTCGGATGGTTCTGTAGTGGCTCCAGAAGAAGTTGGCGGAACAGTTAACGAAGATAAGACTATCTCTGTTACTGACAAAGATGGCAAGCTCAAAACACTCCCAAATACAGGGACAGCAGAAAGCATTCTAGGTACTATTGGGGCTATGTTGTTGACGGCAGTAGGTTATTTCTACAAGAAGAAACTATTTTAATTAAGTGAAGGAGAAAGAAAAATGACAGAAAAAACAAAAGGACACGGATATTTCCGTAAGAAAAAATGGGCTAAAGGTTTAGCATCAGGTATTGCAATTGCAGGTTTTGTTGCCTTCTCTGCAGGTTCAGCATTTGCAGATGAAACAGTGCAACCTGAAAGCAAAAACGACAATAACATTTATGCTACACAAGCTGGTAAAGCAACAGGAAGCCAGTCTGTAGCGATTGATAATGGAGCAGTTACAAAGGCTGCTGAAAAAGCAAAAGAAGCAGGGGTGAGCGTTTCTGAAACTCAGATTGTTGATAAGGGAACAGATACCACTGCTCCAAAACTTGAACAGTCTAAGTCTGAGATTAAACAAGATCAGGACAAGCAAGTCAAGGAACTTGAAGAAACAACTACAAAACAAGTTGAAAACAATACAGCCTTCAAGGAAGCGCAAAAAGCTATTCAAGCTAACAATCAATTTGTAGCTGATGAAAAAGCCAAGCATGAAGGGGAAACAACTGTCACAGTGACGAATGACAGTTCGACTGCTACAGATGGTTCAGCAGACAAAAACAAGAAAGCTACTCAAACAGCTAAACAGGTCTTGTCAGAGAACCAACAAGCAGTAACAAAATACCAAGATGAAAAATCTAAGTATGATGCTACTGTTGAGCAAGCTGCTACTTTAAACAAAGCGGTAGAAAGCGCATCTGAACAGCTGAAGAAGGAAAACGTTGACGTTAAAGTCATTACACGTACAGTATCTTCAGTTGCAGAAGTAGAAGCATTGAAGAAACAAAATGACCAGGCTATTGCAGCAGCAAAAGGCAAAGTGGAGCTTAACAAAGCCCTAATGGCTGCCTACACAGAGAAGAAGAATGCTAGTGATCAAGTCAACCAAGATGCTGAACGCAAATCAACAGAATTGAAAAACTCTGGTGTACTTCTCAGTTCTAAAACCCAAGAAGTTTCTTCAGCTGATGAAGCTAAGCAAATTGGGAAACAAAACCAACAAGCTTATGACAAGGCTAAGAAAGCACAAGCAGACTGGCAGAAGAAATACAATGAACTTCAATCTAAGACCAACACTGAAGGCTACACTAAAGAAGTTGTCTTACAGGCTCTCAGTCTTGCAACAGCTAATCCAAATGCTAACGTAAAATCTAGTGCTTCTGGCGCTAAAGAATTGACTACAAGCTATGTCGCTTCTTCAAGTGGAAATTCTGGATATGGTCGCATTCTTGATTCTACTAAAGTCTTGAAATATCAGGATGTTGGAAATGGTTGGAAAACAGAAATTGACTATACTGGTTTGAAAGGCTTAACCGTATCAACAGCAGATGGTCAAAAACATGATATTTCTCGTATCCATCGCAAGTTTGAAATTATCAACCAAGGTGAAACTGGTCTAATTGATGTTTATGTCTTGAATGATCCTACTGAAGGTTTTGTCGCTGCACGTAATGATGGTATTGGAACATCTTATGACTATATGCGCTTTAGGGTTACAGATACCTACTACTACAACGTAGATGGAAAAGAAGTGCCCTTTAACGCTTCAGAAAAAACTCCAGCAACGCTTACATATTCATCACTGAACTACAACATGATTGGTTGGGAAGGTGCTGGTGCAGTCAATGGTAAGAACGTCGAAATCAATGGTTCAACCGTTACATATCACAAAAATGACGGATATAACTATGCTGATGATTACAATACAGATGATAAGGTTGGAGTAACATGGGATACTTCTGAATCACCTTACCAATACAAAGGTGCTGCACTTGGCGTCTTTAAAGAAGGAACATCTTTCGTAACAGACTTCACTCAATGGGATGGCTATGCAACGCCAGCAGGACAGACATATTGGTTTGCTTTGAATACTAAGGTTGTAGCACCAGTTGTTGAAGTACCAACTAGTGCAACTATTATTAAAACAACCGTGAAGCCAGTTAAGACTGAACCTGTATCAGCTGAATTGGTTAAAGCGAAGAATCCAGTCAAGCCAACCTTGGCTCTTAAAACTCTTTCTGAAACCAAAAACCAGAAATTGTCTGCAAGCTATCACGGCTACAAATTACAGTTTAAGCCAGTTGTCAGCAAATCTGTATCTGATACAGATAAGACCAATACAAACGGTCAAACAGTAGTTAAAAACGCTACTCAGACCTATACATTGACACATGACAATATCTATGCCAATGTGAAAAAGGGTGATAAGATTACCATCATTGATCCACTCGAAGCTGGCGCGGTTCCTGATGTAGCTATCACAAAAGCAACAGCAGAGAAAGCAGGATGGACTGTTTCATATGATGCAGGAAAGAACACTTATACCTTTACAGCTACCTATCAAGGAAAACGCCTAGATGCCCCGGTGATTACATGGAAACCAATTTATGATAAAGGTTTCTATGACAACACTTATAAAGTGTTAGTGAATAACTATGAAGTTTACTCTAATCCAGTCACAAACTACACACCTGAGCCACCAAAACCAGTCAAAGCTGTTCTGGACCGCTCTGGTAAGGATATCAACAGTGCGACAACATTTGACCGCAACGTGACCTTCCGTTTGATGACAGATTATAGCCCATATACCAAAACTCTTGCCTCAGCACAAGCACGTGGTAAAAAGTTTGCTATCCTGGATGATGTTCAAGATGGTGCATTCTCAGTTTATCAAGGCAATATCAAAATGACTGCTGCAGGACAAGATGTGAAAAATCTTTTTGATATGTATCACGTGCTTTCAGACAAAGGACGTACAGATGCTATCAATAAGATTTTAAAGGAATTGAACTTGAATCCTAAAGGTGAGTTCTATCTCTGGGTAGCAAAAGATTCCAAGAGTTTCTATCAAAACTACGTGAAAGCAAATAAGAATGTTACTGTTGATCTCCCAGCTAAACTCCTGGTTAAAGCAGGGGAGAAAGTCGAGAATGACTTTAAACAAATTGACTTTGGTAATAGTTATCAATCAAACCTTGTGACTGTCTCAGTTCCTGATGTGAAGCCTGAAAAGCATGCGCTTGATAGAACAGGTAAAAAGGTTCTTGATGGCAAAGAAGTTCAATTAGGCGACTATATCCAGTATTTTCTTAACGGTGTTACTGTTCCAGAAAAACATGATACGTTGTACCAATATGACGGTTTGGATAAACTCGATACGAAGCATGATCGCTATACTGGTAATTGGAAAGGTATCATCAAGGGTACAGAATATACAGCCGAAAAAGATCTAACCTTGCCTTACGATGTTATCCTGAAGGATGGCAAAGTGATTAAGGCAGGAGATAAGATTGCCAAAGGTAGCGCTTATGCCTTTACCTTTGAGTTCAATCAAGATACTAATTCAGAGTTCATCAAGAAACTTGTGACTGTTAAGTGGGATGCCAAAGGTGGCCAATGGTCTTATGTTATCAACCAAGACTTCCTAAAATCTCTAGGAGTTAAAGGAACCTTTGATGCAGACTTCTACATCGAGGTTGAGCGTATTGAAGCTGGTGATAAGATTGAGAATACCTTCATCAATATTGTTAATGGACAAGAAATGATTGCGAAGGTAACAACCAACACTCCAGAACCACCAAAACCTGAAGAACCTGGAAAACCAAAACAATCACTGCCAAACACTGGAACAGCAGCAAGCATGCTTCCAACTTGGGGAATGATTTTGGGATTGTTGAGTCTTGCAGGAGCTGGGCTTCGTAAGCATAAAAAATAGAACATCTAGAAATTCCCCCTCATCTATGGTATAATGAAGCCATAAAAAAGAGGGGGAAGAGAGATGAGAAAGGACACGAAAATGGATGCACATGTGACTAGAAGTGGATATAGATACTACACTCCAACTCAAAAAAAATCAGAAGTCACTAAGCCTGAAGAAGAGAAGAAGTGGGAAAAAGGCCTCCGTTGGCTAGGAAAAGCCATCTGGTCAGGAGTAAAGAACCTACCGAGTGTGATTGTGAGAGCTGCCGTTTTGATGGTTGCGACTCCACTCATGTTTCTCCTCTTTATCTTTAATCTGATTAAGAGCTTGATTGCGACAGCAATTGGTTGGTTTGTGTTTAAGGTTATAGTTGCGTTTCTTGTTCTGTGTTATTGGGCATTTTTAACAAAAGAAGGAACAGCTCCAGCAAGTGTTGAACTTTGGTTTAAAAATTGGATAATGCCTGAAGGTGTTCCAATCTATCACTGGTGGGAAACGACTATTATCGTTGTCTTAGCTGTAATTACAGCCCTCTCTCTAACCTTTCGTCCAACGGATGAAACATAGTATTGAATAAACAATGTAGGTGCTAAGGAATTTTCTTAGTACCTTTTTTATAAAAAGAAAGCGAGAAAAAAATAATGGATGCAGTTGTAGATTTTATTAACAAAATTGGAAATATCGGTGGGATTATCGGTATTGGTTGGGCCGCTTGGGGTGCCTGGGACTTAGCAGTAGGAATCAAACGTGAATTGGATGACAAGAAGGATAAAGGAATCCAAAGTTTGATTTTAGGCGCTCTTCTTGGTGCCGTCCTAAAAGCACTTTTTACAGCTTTAGCAACAGGTCTTCAATCTCTTGGTTAGGATGAAGAAGAAAGAGGAGGTGGTTTTATGAACCAATCCACACTTGATCAACTAACCATGAGTCTGAAAGACTATAATGAGACAGCTTATCAGCTGATGGAGACAGTTTCAGGTTCGATGGAGAAGGTGGCAATTTTGCTTCTTCTCCTTTTTATGGGGATCAACCTCATGAATTGGCACCAACAACTTAAAAGCAATGGTGGGGAGCTGTCTTTTCAGCTTTGGATTGAAGAAATCCTCAAGTATGCTATTGCACTCTTTTTTATCCTCTATGTGGATGCGATTTTTGATGCCTTATCTTGGTTATTCAATGTTATTATCAAATTAGTGGCTAAAAATGCCACAAATCCATTCAGTTCAGAACTACCAGACTTAAAGGGGGTTAATGCCATTGCAAAAGCTATGCTCCAGTTTATTTATTGGGTTGTTGATTTTGTTGGTCAGATATCAACTAAGTTGTTGATCCTGTTACGCTCTTTTACCCTTTACACGTATAAGGGAATCGCTAAAATTATTGTCGCTTGTTACATGGTGGATAGCTTACGCCCAATCTGTCTCGGTTTCTTTAAGCTCTATGCTGCTGCTGTCCTTCAGGGATTGATTTTAGTGGTTGTGATCATGCTTTATCCAGCTATTGTAACCAATGATCTCTTGACAGTTGATAAGACTGGAGCCTGGACAAGTGCTTTAATTGCGATAGCTAAAGGAATTATATACATTGTCATGCTATTTGGCAGCCAACGCATGGCCAAGAATATCATGCAGGTGAACTAGGAAGGAATTTGCTAAAAAGGTACTGAAGAAAGGAACAGAATGACACGTTTAGGCAGTGAATTTTTAAAGGCTTTAGATAGCTACGAAAGGCCAGTTATAGGGTATATGACACTGAGACAGTTAGTGCTACTATTTGGGATAGCATTGACAGTAGTTGTCACTACCATCCTCTATTGGCTGAAGGCACCTGATATAATCCTTTATGGCGTTGATATTTTATTATTAGCGCCTTTTGTTATTTTCGGGTGTTATATTGATGAAAAAATTAAAGATGAGGTTCGTTTCCTTTTGACTAAGCAGGAACGCTCTTATCAGACAGATTATGACAGAAAGGAATATACAAGAAATGAATTTATTCGGCCGAAAGAAAACCCCGAAACTCTCTAAGGAAGAACGGGAACGGGCCAAACGTCTAAGACGTACCATGACGGCATCTACACAGAATAGTCTTAATTATCAATGGTTGATGCCTGATGGGCTCATGAAAATTACAAATGATCAATTCTCAAAGACCTATCGTCTAGGTGATACAAGCTATATTACTGCAACAGATGATGAGCGAATTGATATCATTGAAACAAGCGCTGATATTTTTAATTCGCTGGATATTGACAATGATATGCAGCTATTGATCCTAAATCGTAGGGTAGAAAGCAATAGCTTATCTTCTATTCGCTATGATTTGGTTGGAGACGGATATGATGATTATCGTAAAGAATACAATGCGATGATCAATGATCGTTTTTCTCAGGAACAAAATACTTTCAAGGTGGAAAAATATCTGACGATTACTACCCAAACAGACCAGGATCATCAAGCTAGAAGAATCCTTGATGATACAGCCAGCGTTATTGAAAGTCAATACAGTGGCTTAGGAATCTCCTTTAAGGAGTTAGAGGGATTAGATCGTCTTCTTATCTTCCGAAAACTCTTGAGGCGAGAAGGTTTTATTGATTTTAACTATGAAGACATCGCTATTTCTGGATTATCTACCAGGGACTTTGTAGCTCCAAACTATCTGAAGTTTGAAAAAGATCATATGAAAATTGATGATTGTTTCGCAAGGGTGATGTATGTTAGACAATATCCTACCTTCTTGAATGACAAACTGATTAAGAATATTCTGGATACAGGAATTGAACTGGCTATCAGTCTGCATGCGAAGCCCTATGATACTGCAGATGCCCTGAAGAAAATCAAGACAGTTAAGTCAAGTGTACGTAGGGAAATGATCAAAAGTCAGAAGGCTGCAGCAAAAGAAGGTTATGGAAGTGACCTGGCTGTTGGTGGGAAGGCTGTGGAGACATCTCGTGAAACAGAGAAATGGACTGAAGAACTCCAGGACAATGACCAAAAAATGTTTTCAGGTGTGATGACGATTTTCTTCATGGCTGACAGTCTGGAGGAGTTGAATATCTACACTGAGCAGGTTCAACGATCTGTCCGTAAGAATACGGTAGAACTGGATAAGTGTTACTTGTACCAGGAAGAATCCTTGAATACGATTCTACCGATTGGGATTCCATTTATCAACGTAAAACGCCGTTTTATGAGGGATATGACTACCAGTAACTTGGCCACACAAGTCCCATTTACCAACGTAGATCTTCGATCTAACAGTCCACGTGCAATTTATTATGGCCAGAATCAGCTATCTAAGAACGCTATCACAGTTGACCGTAAGAAAGACTTGAATACAGGTTCAGGTTGTATCTTTGGAACGTCAGGATCAGGGAAGTCTGTTCTTGCTAAAGGTGGAGAGATAATTCCTACAACTCTACGTTACCCTGAAGATAATATTATTATCGTCGATCCTGAAGATGAGTACACTGGTATTGGCCGAGAATTAGGTGCAGAAATCATCACAATCGCTCCTGGATCGCAACATCATTTTAACTTGTTGGATCTTCCTGATAAGGATAAACTGCAGGCAGAAGATAGTGACCCGATTGGCCAAAAATCAAACCTCTTATCAACCCTGTTTGAAAATATATTTTCTGAGGTATCAGACGATGAATTTGCGATGATTGACCGTGTAACGAGAAAGACCTATGAAGAATTGGAAAAACCAACATTTAAGGATTGGCAATCAGTTTTAGAACGACAACCTGAAGATGTGGCCAAGGAGTTGGCGCTGAAGGCTGAACCTTATACGGTTGGATCAAATGATATTTTCGCACATCCTACAAACGTCAATATGAATAGTCGCTTTATTATCTTCAATCTGAAGCAGTTGAGTGGTAAATTGAAGCCATTTGCCCTCCTGGTGATTCAGGACTTCATCTGGAACCAGGTAGTCAATAATCAAGGAAAAGCTATTACATGGTTGTACTTTGATGAGTTGCAGCTATACTTCAAAAATAAACTGCAAGCAACCTTCTTTACAGAGCTATACTCACGTATTCGTAAGTACGGGGCTATTCCAACAGGGATTACCCAGAACCCAGAGACTGTTTTATCTACAGAAGAAGGCAGAAAACTAGTCGCAAACTGTGAGTTTCTAGCCCTCCTGAAGCTGAAGCGGACAGACCTAGATGCCCTGGAGCAGGTAATTCCTCTTACACCTTCACTGGAGCGATTTGTTTTGCGACCAAAATCAAAAGGTACTGGTTTGATCGTGGCTGGAGATACGATTGTTCCATTTGAAAATCCTATCCCTAAAGATACCAAGCTGTATCAATTGGTTGCGACAGATAGTTAAAAAATAGAAAGAGAGGTGATTTCTTTTGTTTGAAAGTGATCCCAATCAATTAAAACAGGAGCGTAAGCGGAGAATCAAAGAAGGAATAGCCCTCAATGCTGAAAAAAAGCCTAAAGAAGCACGTTTAGACTCAAAAGTTGCATTTAAAGAAGCTAAGAAGAATTATCGCTTAGCGAACAAAGATTATAAACTACACAAAGGACCTCAAGCAACAGCTAGAGGTCTTTTCTTTAAGCAACAACGTGATCGAGCAAAGTTGGAAAAACAAATTGCAACAACGCTCTATAAACGATCTAAAAAAGCTGATGACAGTTATATCCCTAACCGCCTGAAGAAACGTGCAAAACAAAGTGCTCGTATGAAAGTGAGACACGACGTTGAGAAGACAGTCAGAGATAATGAGATTCTTGGAGACTGGGTTCAGGCGAGGCAAAACATTCGTCAATTTAAGTACCAGGTAAACGCCTCTAAAAGAGCGTTAAATGCTGTAGGAAAATTATCCAAGTATTCAATCAAGCACAGCTATGGACAGCTCAATAGAAGCTATAATTTCATCAGAGGGCGAGGGTATACTCGAACACCAAAAGAGTTCTCCTGGGAAGGAAAACTCAGCAAAAAGATGAAACAAACTAGGAATCGTATAGCTCGTTCAAAATTTGGGAAAGTATCAAGAGGTACAGGGAAGGTTTTGAAGGTTGTGACAAAGCCCCTGCGTTCCATCTTATCCAATCCTTTAGCTGTCAAGTCCTATTTCTTAATGTTCCTCATCTTTGCAGTATTTGGGGCATTTATGGCCATGTTTGGAGGAAGTGGTCCTGTCCAACAAAATGAATTTGACCTGAACAAGTCCTGGCTGCAAATTAGTAAACGAGATCGAGAGAAGTCAAATGATAAGGTAGACTATTGGACAAACATCGATGACATGATCTTTTTCATGAACTTTCGCTACGGTAGTGAGTGGAAACCAGAAAGTAACTGGAATGAGGGGACTGGTGGTGAATGGGCTGGGATATTAGGTTTCAATCACTATTCAGATGCCTTGAATGATCTTTGGAATCATTTGAATGATGACCCTCACAACTTGAAAAAGATGGCTGACTTATATGGCCCCTCGTCAGATCTCAAGTGGACTAAGTTGAGTGATAGCGAGTTAGAAGAGTATAAAGAGCTAGAGGAGTTGACTAAAGAAGTTGGTCGATACCCCTCTTATCAAGAACTAGCTAATCCCTTTTACCAGGAAGACGACCCTTCTTATCAAGCTCCTTTAGTTATCCTGAAGCGGTTTGGTTATACCTCTAAGAGTGAAATCTATGAGAAAACACAACTAAAAGCTTCAACAGGACAAGCTCTAAGAGCTCCTATTGACGGTCAAGTCAGTGTGACAGATGATACTACTGTATCCATCAAAACAGATAAAGCCATCTTTACTTATGAAGAGGTAGGAAATATCCGTGTTTCTGACGGTGATCAGGTCAAAACTGGAGACGAGGTTGGGAAGGTAACGGCAAATGGTTACCAGGTCATTCAGTATCAAAAACTGGAGGAAAAAGAGACAAAGGATAAGAAAGAAAAGTGGACATCAGTCAATCCAGGCTTTTACTTTCAATCTGTCACGTACAATCAGACAACCTCAGTCATTACTACACTTGATGGTGATTTAGGACAAAAATCACGAGCGATAAAAGACTACTTGAAGCAAAAGGTACCAGGGCTGACAGATAATGGTTTGGCAGCCATGCTTGGAAACTTTGCAACTGAAAGTAATATCAATCCTAAACGTGCTGAAGGAGATTATCTTAGCCCACCAGTAGGGGCTGATTCTTCTTCCTGGGATGATGAGTCCTGGTTATCTATAGCGGGACCTGCTATCTATGATGGTGGGTATCCAAATATTCTTCATCGAGGTTTAGGATTAGGTCAGTGGACAGATACAGCAGATGGTTCTACTAGGCATACTCTATTATTGAATTATGCAAAATCAAAAGATAAAAAGTGGTACGATTTAGAACTGCAGTTAGATTTTATGTTGGAGGGGGATACTCCTTACTATATCACTGAATTGACATCGATTCTAACTAGCACAGAAGACGTGGAGACACTTACAGAGCGTTTCCTGGTTAACTGGGAAGGGAACTCTGGAGATAAGGTCCTAGAGCGCCAAAATAACGCTAAACAAATCCATGCCTTTCTTACTCAACAAGTTCGAGGAGGTGGAGCGTTAGCATCTTCCTGGAATTTCCCTGCCGAGTATCAGTCAAAAGTGGAGCACCCTCCTACACAAGCTTCTATGACTACACAACAAGGAAGCGGTTATGAAGTGGGACAATGTACTTGGTATGCCTATAATCGTTTAGTTGAACTAGGAACGATTACAGACTTATCAGGAGCTTATGGTTACCTTGGTAATGGTCAGGATTGGGTGGCAAACCTAGTTGCAAAAGGATGGCGGTATAGTACAACTCCAACAAAAGGAGCTGTTGTATCAGTAGTAGGTGGATTTGGTGGGACACCAGATGTATACGGCCATGTTGCGATTGTGGAAGCTGTGAATCCAGACGGTTCATTCCTCGTTTCAGAATGTAATATCCAAGGAGTACAGGATAAAGTACATTTTTCTGTCCTATATCCAGCTTACTACTATTCGTTTGCAACACCGAATTAAAAAAGAAAGAAGGTAAATCATGAAAATGATAGATATGGAGAAATTGAAACTCCTGAAAATAGGAGGAATCCTTATAGGAGTTGTGCTAGTTCTAGGATTCGTATTCTGGATTGGAGCAGCAACCTCAGCCCAAAATAAAGCTAAACAGGAAGCTGAAACAACGCAACAAGAAACTAAAGCAGAGGGAAGCGAACTAACGCAAGAATATGTAAAGGAATTTTTGACGGCTTACTTCAATAAGCAGGATCTTGGAGAAAATAGAAACCGCTATTTGCCCTATATGACAGAAGCTGCTTACAATCAGGAAGTGAACTCTGAAGAAGAACCAACGGTACAAACCTATAAGGGCTATGTAGTGGATACACAGATGAAGTCTTCTACCATCTACATCGATCAAGAAAATAATGTCGCCCTAGCTCAAGTGAGATACACTCAGACACAGTTACAGAAGAAGTATGATTATACTAACGCCCAAACAAACGTAGGATCTTCAAGAACCATACGGATTCGCTTCAGCAAGCAAGATGGAAAATACCTAGTAAATCATATTGACCCCATTTTGATTGTGGACAGCTTGAACGCCAGCGAAAAGGCGAGTATTCCATCATTAAACAAACCAATTACAGAAGGGAAAAAGGAACAATGACAAAATTAGAAACTTTGGAAAAACAAAAACAGAAAGCGGAAGACCGCTTAGCTGACTATATGAAAAAGGCCAAGAAGGAAGAAGAGAAACTGCAGCAGCTAGAAACTCAAATCATTCTGGTCAAACATGAGGAACGGTCAAACTACTTGGCCGAACATAATTTAACCTGGGCTGATATTGAAACAGCTCTTGCTGAAGGAAAATTGAAAGGAGCTGAAAAACATGTACCGTTTAACCAATCTGACACAAAACACGACCACAACGTATAAGAATCGAGACCTTGTTTATCAAGCCCTGGAGCGAGAAAATGCCAAGGTTAAGCATCAGGGGGCAGAGGCTGTTTTATTAGTAGAGGAACTGGATAAAAAGAATGTAGTCATCTACCAAGAAGATATCTATTTGCCGTTTGAGGGAATCGCAGATAGCCTCTTCCTGAAGCCTGGTACGTTGAATAAACAGGAGGCTGCACCAAAAGAAGCAAAAACCTCTTTCTTTAAGCGCCAGCCAAAAACAAAACATCAAGAGAAGACTCCTGAAGAAAAAGCTGAAGCCTCTTCCTTGAAACATGAAACTCCCAAACCTCGAACCTCTTCTAAACGCTCTTTTTGGGTGTATTTAGGAAGAGTTTTGGTGTTATTGAGTCTAGTAGGAAGTCTGACACTTGCTGGCTTATCACTTACGCTAGTTTACCATCAAGAAAAGCAATTCTCGGCCGTATCCAAGGAACTTTCAAATCTAAAAACCATTCAGTCAAAAACAGGGGAACTAGATGCCTTTTCACGTTACTTTTTGCCAGCCCTTTACTCTGATAAAGGGAAAATGGCTGATTTCGTAGCTCCTCAATTAACGATAGATAGACAAGCAGGTCAACTGCAGTCTGTGATTTTGGAATCTAGCTTGATTGTTGATGAAGCAACTTATCAGCTAACCTATGTAGTAGCCGTGAAAGACGGTGAGAACAGAAGTCAGAAACGCTTGGTAGTTACTGTAAAGGAAGAACCTTCAGCACCTTACGGATTCCAGGTTATTGCTAATCCAGAACTGTCCAATTATCCAAAATAAAGGAGGTCTTACATGGATCAAGAAAAAGTCAGTCATTCTCTGGCGTTAAAAGGAAAAGTTACTCTGGAGATGACGATACAAGCTCTGTATGCCCTCGCAAAAGCCCACTATGACAAGAAACAACATAAGGCAGCAAATCGAACTTTTGAAGGGGAGACACGTTTTAATGACTTTATGGCCACAAAATCAAAAAAAGATGTTGAGAAGTTATTAAATAGTGAAGTTCACTTGGCTAAGTTGAAGCATTACCTGGAGGAGTATAAGGTAGGTTTTACTTATCATCAAAAAGATGATACAACCTATCTCTTCTTTGAAACAAAAAATCGCACCTTGGTAGAAAAGGCTCTCAAAGAGATGTTAGCAGACATCACGAAAAGTCCAGAAAAATTGGAAGAGTTTGCGAAAAAGGTTCTGAAGAAGCCACATGAAATGACTCCTGAAGAGAAAATCAACTACTATAAAACAAATAAGGTCTATAAGGGAATGATGCCTGTAGTTACGAAGGATATTGGTAAGGAGAAAGCACGATGATTAGAAAACCTATATGGCCCTATCTGGTGGTGGGGCTATTTTCATTTGTTATTTTCCAGTCCTTTTACCATTACTACCAACTTTCGACTGCAGCAGTACCTTTTATGGGAATGTTGCGGCTTCGTTGGTTGCTAGAACACTGGGAACGCTTCTCTTTTGGTGTTTTCTTTGATTCAGGAGCCTTATATGCTGGGTTGATCGGATTCGGTCTCCCAATGCTTGTCTATGCTTCTATGGATAAGAATTTATATCGCCAAGGAGAAGAACAAGGTAGTGCTCGTTTTGCGACTTTGAAGGAAATGAGACGGTTTGAAGACGTTGATTTTGAGAAGAATATGATTTTTTCAAAACAGGTAAAAATGGGCCTATTTAATTTTCGCTTAGCCTACAATGTCCAGCTCAATAAAAATGTGATTGTCATTGGTCTTCCAGGAGACGGTAAAACCTTTACTTTTGTATTGCCAAATTTAATGCAGATGAACTCAAACTTTGTTGTGACAGATCCAAAAGGAAACCTGGTACACGAAGTTGGGAAGATGCTTGAAAAAGCTGGCTTTGCTGTTAAAATCTTTGATTTGATTCGGCTCAAGAATTCAGATCGTTTTAATCCTTTTCATTACATGAAGTCTGAGCTAGATATTGATCGTATCTCTGAAGCAATTACTGAGGGAACGAAGAAGAGTGAGCATACTGGAGAAGACTTCTGGGTTCAAGCAGAGTTGATGCTGCAACGTGCATTGATTGGTTATCTCTATTTTGACTCGAAGGATCCTGAAACTGGAGTCCAGTTATACATGCCAAACTTGGGTCACGTTGCGGATCTATTAAGAAATATGTATCGAGAGGATCCAGATGTACCAAGTCCTGTAGAGCAGATGTTTGAGGAACTGAACGAACATCAACCTAACAACTATGCTTATAAACAGTGGAAATTATTCCAAAACTTCAGAGGTGAGACAAGAAACAGTGTGGTAGCGATTTTGTCTTCTCGCTATTCTATCTTTGACCATGAAGATGTACGAAACTTGATCAGTGAAGATACCATGGAAATGGATACCTGGAATACGAAAAAGACAGCTGTTTTTATTGCTATTCCTGAAACCAATAACGCCTTTAATTTTCTTTCCTCAATCTTGTTTGCGATTGGTTTTGAGGTTCTTACACATAAGGCTGATGATATCTTGCAAGGGAAAGTACCTGGCTACAGTAGAAAAAATCTTCGCCACATTCAGTTTATCTTCGATGAGTTTGCACAAATTGGCCGTATTCCAAACTTCGCCCAGGTCCTCTCTTCTATTCGTAGTCGTGAGATGTCTATTAAGATTATCATCCAAGCTGTCAATCAGCTAGAATCACTTTATAAAAGTGATTGGAAGACCATCTTTAATAACTGTGCTACTCACCTATTTTTAGGGACAAATGACAAGGATACGATGGAATACTATTCTACAAGGTCAGGTAAGCAGACTATACGTACTAGATCCACCTCAAAATCGCATAGTTATCGTAATGGATCATCAAGTGAAAATAAACAAATTCAAGGCCGTCCCCTTCTAACTCCAGATGAAGTCGCAAGAATTGGGGTAGAAGAAGGATTGGTCTTTATTTCTAAACAAAATGTCTTCAGAGATAAAAAAGCAAGTGTCTATGATCATCCTAGAAAAGATGAGATTGCAAGTTCTCCTGAAGACAAAGAAAACTGGTACGAATACACTCGAAAAGGAACAGACATCGACGGCTTGCTTTTATATGCCAACGATTTGACTCCGCAGCTAAAAGAGTTATTCGTGGCCTAACATACAGAAAGGATAGTAGGATGGAAACACCTAAAACACAATTAGGATACCTGGAGAGTATCTCGCAGGTTCTAGCATTAAAGCTAGAAAATTTAGCCACAGAACGTTATGCTATTTGGCAGCTATTCCAACAGGCAGATGAGGGGACTTTTTATCAGTTAGCCCCTCATCTTTTTGTGACAACGAGTCAGGAAGATCCAATAGTTGTTAGTGAACTAGATGCAACTCCTGAAGGTTATCTTTTATTCAAGGAATTGGTCGAGGAGGAAATAGGATGGTTTTAACAAAAGCACTGGCAAAATCGCTGGATATTTTAGAAGTAGCTCGTAGCCTTGGAATGGAGATGAAGCGAAAGTCGCATCGAGAGTATTATTGGGCCGAGCATGACTCATTTAAGATTGATACTGTGAAGAATACCTGGCATTGGTATTCTCAAAACCTCTTTGGCGATACTATCAATCTCGTACAGCAAATGCAAAATGTCAGCTATAAGGAAGCCATGGTATTCTTAGAGACAGGTTCCTTCCCTGAAGCAAAACCAGTAGAGGAAGAACGTAAACCTTTCAACTATACACTAGCACCTTATGAGCAACCATTTGTGGAGGCGAGAACCTATCTCAAGGAGATTAGAGGTCTCTCTGATGATACAATCGACTTCTTCCTGGAAAAGGGAGTATTAGCCCAAGCTAAACGTAAGGATAAAGATGGTGTTATAGAAGATGTCTTGGTTTTTAAATACTTGGACAGAAATCAGCAACTGGTAGGTGCAAGTCTTCAGGGGCTTGTTCCTGATCAAGAACGCCATCCAGGGAAGGGGTACTTGAAGCAAACCATGTATCAATCAGAGGGTATCAGTGGTTTAAACGTTTCTATAGGCTCTCCTAAGCGTTTAATTGTGGCAGAGGCACCCATTGACCTTATGAGCTATTATGAGCTTCATAAGGACGAATTAAACGATGTTCGACTGGTTGCGATGGAAGGATTGAAAGAGGGAGTTTTGTCTCACTATGTTCTTGAAATGTTACAGGAGCGAGGGGATATTCCTATGGATGAAAGGGATTATACCAAGTCCAGTGAGCTAACACGTACCTCAAGATTCTTATCTGTTGCAGCGGAAACTTCCACACTTTTCCAAGACCACAAATACGATGATCTTATCACGCTGGCAGTTGATCGTGATAAAGCAGGTACAGACTTTATTACTAAATTACAGGAGAAAAATATTCCAGTTGTTGATGCAAGACCACCAAAACGTGAGGGCCAGGAGAAGACGGACTGGAATGAGATCCTGAAGCAGGAAAAACAACTGGAGCAAACGGAGGAAATTCAAGCATCAAATCACTTTCCTGATACCAGCCACCTCTCTCCTGAAGATGCAACATGGTTGAAGGAGAACTGGAATAATATTTCTTTTTCTGTTCAGTCGAATAGACCCTCTGAAACAGATCTGACCACGGAAGAAAAACATATTCCAGACAATCAAGAGTTTATTGCCAATACAGAGGAGAATGCTGGAAGAACGATGAGCTATGAAGAGGTGAAACGGGAAAATGAAGCATTAACTAAGGAATTAAATAATCGGATTCAATCTGGAGAATTATCAATCGAATTTGCACCAGATTTCTATCTGTATGATGTCTTTGCAAAGTTAGGAAATAGCCATCCTACAAAATATCTCAATGATAAACGAATGGAAGTACTGTCTCCTATTCATTCACTTTTAAGCTCTATTGATGACCAAACGGTTGATTTATACAAGAAAAAAGGGACTCCAGAGCAGGATTCCTTGTATCAAGCATTGAAACCTCATCAGAGAGATTTGGGAGTAGATATCTCAACCCAGTTTATTGGTGAACTTGCAATAGCAGCCTACAATAGTAACAAGCAGATAGAAAGCCTTTCAAGTGACAGTTTTGGCGTCTATTTTGGTGAAAGAACCCTTGATAATCTATCACAATCGATTGAGCGAATGCTGGAGTATCCATTGATTGAATCGGGTAAAAGAGACTTTACCTATGGTTTTGTGGTAACTCCAAATACATTGTTCCACTATCTGGAAGGGCAAGAGGGAGAAGTGGTTTTAAATCGTGAATTGTTGGATAACTTAATGTCACGTCTTGATACTCAGCCCATTAAGATAATAGAGGCTTCAGAAGAAAAAGAAAAGTCTCTTGATAATTATCAAGAGACTAACACTGGGGGCGAACTATTGAATCGCAATTCCAGTTCTTTAGGAGTAGAAACTCCAGGGACAGCACCGCAGCCCGTTGAGAAAAATTCTCAACCTGATTTTCCTGCCAATGTTCATTTTCATTTTACCATCGATGAGGATCGAATGTCAAATAAAACCTTCAGAAAAAACATGCGAACGTTAAATTTATACGCAAACGCAATGAGGGACTCAGCTCAATGGTATCTAAGAGAAATGTCAGGGACAAGTATCCACTATGTTTATAAGAATCCAGAAGAAAATCAATTCCAAATTCTAAATGTTAAATTTGACAAGAAAAATTGGATGCACTTAACTGGAGTAACACCTGTATATAATGAGTGGGTAGAACATTTGTCTGAGTCATTCGTTGAAGATGTTGCAGCTGGGAAAGGGCATTTCAAAGATTTAAAATTTACGAATGGAATGTCGGATAAACTAAAAGTTTTGAACTTATTACCTGAGGTGATAGAGTCAGACTCCTTTGTGTTTAACGATCTTTCATCTGTAAAGAAATTTAATAATCTGGATCTTTCAAAAGCAATTAGACCTGAAGATACTGATTTGTTATTGTTATTCAAAGAAAAGGAATTTACTCATGTCCCTGCATCTTTAATGAGAGTGAAGGGGGATTTAAGTAAACAACTGGAAGATATAGATACTGGCACAATTCTCGGTGTCTATAGAGAAAGAGATGGCCAGATTGAACAGCTATCGATTAATGATGAATATGTTAAAGATGGTGGCGAGGAAATGCTATCAGTTTTGAAGAATAAGCAGTATGAAGAAATTTCTAAAGAAATTGAACAATCTACTCCTGAGAACACACTGAATAGCCTACTACTTGATTCGGCTACGTTTACTCAAGTCTTAGATACTGTCTATAATATAGGTGTGCCAGGTGACCTTTCAAAAACTCCAAAAGAATTTCATCAAGCCTGGAATCAGTATCTTGACTATGCGAAGCAACACAATGATAAATTTGATCAGATTGTTGCTGCAGCTGGAGAAGATCATCTCCTAGATACAAATTCAGATTTTTATAAAGAATGGGAACAAGATCATATCTATAAGGAGAACTACCATGTACGTCTTCAATGGGCTGAGGAGCGACCAGATGGGCCTAAATTGCCATTTAAAGAAACCGAGCTGATATCTTATCAAGATTTTGCTAGAGAGCTATACAAGGCCAACCAGAGCTTTTATCAGTTACATCAGGAAGGACTAAAACAAGTGACTGGTGGTCACCCAGAAGGCTACATCTCTCCAACAAAGGTCCAGTTTAGTATCTACGCTCCTGATGGTGAACTGATCCAGGATAGCATTCGTTACAATATCGGTGAGGAGATTAACCCAATCACTCATAAAGAAAGACTTGGAACACGAGAAATGAGGGAGCACCCAGAATTGATGAAGATTGATGGGACCATATTCACTCAGTATCATCTAGAGAGATTGGCAAGTGAGTTAGATATTTCTCAGTTTAGTTACGCTTTGGAAGATACTCCTTACGCAGAAAAACTTTTATCTCAAGTACCTTACGGAATGTTAGAAAATAGTCCGATTGGTTTTTCAGATAGTAGTCATGATAGTCGTCTAGGATTTATTTCTTTTGATGGAATGGATAGTGTTGAGGTCGAAAATCTATCTGCTTGGTTTGAGAAGTTGGGTGTCAAGGACTCACCTATGGAACAAGTAGCTCTTGTAGAAAAATGGCAAAAAGAGATTAAAGATTTATCAGAAAAAGTTGAACAAACCATCAAAAACATTCGAGATGAATTTGAAAAAACACAAGAGGAAGAAATCAAACTAGAAGAACAAGGCCACAACAAACAGGAGTTGAAACGTGATGCGGATGCTGACGGTGTTTCTGATGATGAGGAGTTACTTCAGGGAACGAATCCGTATGATTTTAGATCGAAACCAGGTTCTAAACCAGAGGTCGAGGAGGGACTACAAGCGGAAGAAGTGGTTTTAGCAGCTGGTAGTCTTGCAGTCGCAGATTTTATTCAGAATAAAGATATGGCAGGATTAAGTCGACATCTTAAAGAAGGAATTAAGGAGTTTCTGGATTCAGATAAGTACAAAGACTATCTAACGAAAATGAGCCAACTAAATAATTATTCTAATCGCAACTTACGCTTAATTCTTGCACAAAATCCTGAAGCAAGGCAAGTAGCTTCTTTCAAGCAGTGGAAAGAAAACTTTGACCGCTATGTGAAAAAAGGTGAGAAGGCTTTACGTATTTTTAAACCTATGACGAAGATCAAAAAGGATGAGAATAACCAACCAATATTGGATAAAAATGGGAAACCAGAAACAGTTACATTCTTTGGTTTGGTACCAGTTTTTGATGTTAGTCAGACAGAAGGAAAGGAGATGCCAAAAGCTGCAGAAGTGAAAGAACAGCTGACTGATTTGGACTATGCAAATCTTTACCGTGCCCTAATGGCTATTGCAAAAGAAAATGATGTATCGGTTCGATTTGAAGAGATGGAAAATAATAAACATGGATATTATTCTGTCCCAGAAAATCAAATTGTTTTACGTAGTAATGAGATGAACAAGGCTCAAATTATTAAAACTTTCTTACATGAAATGGCTCATGCAGAGTTGCATCATGCAGATAATCCTCAAAAGGAAAATCTAACTAGAAGCACCGCTGAACTCCAGGCTGAAAGTGTCGCTTATGTCGTTTCTTCATACTATGGTATTGATACGTCAGAGTATTCCTTTAACTATCTATCTGGGTGGTCTGCTGATAAGGAGACACTTGCTGATTTAGAAGCACAGTTGGATATTGTCCAACAAGAAGCTAAAAGTTTAATGGTTCGGATGGATCAAGCATTGGAACAATTAAGATTGAGTCAGGAGAAACAAACGAAGCGTAGTTTTGAACAAAAACTGGAGAAGTTTAAAGATCAGAGTAAGCAGGCCGTCGAAGATCACAAGCAGGAGTTGAAAGCAGATGCACAATCAAAAAAAGAGAAGGGTTTCTCGAAATGACCGAACGGGACACCCCAAATAAACCCAAGGTCAAATTAAAAACAAATCATCATCAAGGAGGACAACACTCATGACTAATGAACAAGAAGAACAACTGATCATCATTCTTTCAGACTTTATTCCAATCATGGATGGAGACAGAGTTCAAGGAGTATCGCCAAATGCTAAAGACTTGACTCGCCAAAAAGTTCTGGAGCAACTAGAGGAAGAACAGTCTCAACTACCTGAAGGAGATCCTGCTCTTTTGGAGTGGGAAGAAGAAAATATTGAGCTACTCAAGATGATTACAGATGAAGAATTTCAAGCTGTACTCACAGAAAAAATCTTACTGACAGAAATACAAATTGGGCAGTCGATTTTCCAGCCTCTAACTGCTCAACAACTTTCTGTCCTAGCTGAAAAGTTACAAGGTCAGAAAGAAAAAAGTGTAGAAAATAGTGATAAGCAATCATCTATTTTCAAAAACATCTTCAGTTGGTTGCGATAAATTGTTAGAGGTTGTACTCCAAAAGATATAGGAAAGGGGCTTGGGGATTTCCCCAAAACTGAGAAAATCAAGAAGGAAAACTACAAGGTTCTCCTTCTCTGATTTTTTTAAATTTCGCAAATGGATATCCATTTGCTACGCTTGCCACAAGGAAGTCAGGGGCTGATGCCTGGTCAGAAAATGCCAGAGACTTTGAGAAAAAGAGGATAAAAAAATAATGCAGAAACGAGAAAATAGAAAACGCTATATACAAAAATTGATACGACTAACACCAGAGGAAGATCGTCAAATTAAAACAGCGATGGCCCAAATGGGAGTTCCATCTTTTCAATACTATGCGAAGAATCAATTGGTGCAAGGAAAGGTGGTACAAATTGATTTCTCTGAATTGAAGGACCTTCGAGTTGCTATCAATCGAGTTGGGACGAACATCAACCAAATTGCCAAGCATGCTAACGAAAATCAAGGGGTTACGACAGAGGAAGTAGCACAAGTTATTGACTATCTATCTGAGTTGAAAGAGATGGTAGCTGCCAAACTTTCTAGCGCAGAGAAGAAAAGTTTACAGGAGCGAAAAGTAAAAACTATAAGGACGTATGACGAATGGTAGTAATCAAAACACCTAAACAAATTAAAACTCCTTCCAATTTAAAAATAGCTGTACGCTATATTCTGAATGAAGCGAAAACTCTTGTATCAGAAACTGCAGAAAGTGATCTTGATTTTCCTCTTGTCTATCATGATGGTGAACTTCAAATGAAGCTAGTATCTGGCAATGGGATCTCTGATTTTAGCGTAGCGGATGAAGAAATGGTCATGACAAAATTGGCTGCAGCCTTTAAAAAAGGAGATGACGACTTGAAAGAATTATCTTCAGGAAAACAAGTATTGGCCCATCACATTATCCAGTCTTTTTCTCCAGATGATAACTTGACTCCTGAGCAGGTTCATGAAATTGGCCGTCAAACGATGTTAGAATTGACAGGTGGAAATTATGAGTTTGTGATCGCAACCCACACGGATAAAGATCATCTTCATAACCATATCATACTTAATACCACCAATACCTCAACGCTCAAGAAATTTCGCTGGGAAAAGAAAACCTTGAAAAATTTGAGGGCAATATCGGACAAGCATGCGGCACGTTATGGCGCTAAAATTATTGAGCCTACAATGAAAAATTCTTATACAAAGTATTCTGCTTGGCGGAGGCAAAATAATTATCGGTTTGAAATCAAGGAACGTCTGGATTTTCTTCTGAAGCATTCTCTGTCGTTGGAAGATTTTAAACAAAAGGCAGCTGCGCTTGATCTTCAGATTGATTTCTCTGGTAAATTTGTGAAGTATAAATTGCTCGATCAGCCCCAACAAAGAAATGTCCGAGATGATACATTATCAAAGAAAGGACTCTATTCTCTTGAAAAAATAAAAGAGAGAATTTCTAAGAATCAGTTAGTTTTTGATGTGGAGGAATTGAAAGAACAATATCAAGAATCAAAAGAAAAAACGGCAAATGATTTTGAATTGAAATTGGAAGTGGAATCCTGGCAGGTCGAGCAAGAAAGCAAGCAAGGCATTTACGTGCAGATGGATATGGGAGCTTTAAATAGTGGTACAATTTTAATACCTTCTCATAAAGTTGATAAAAATGAGGATGGAAATTATACCATCTATATCAAAGAGAAAGACTATTTTTATTTTCTCAATCCTGATCAATCTCAAAAAAATAGGTACATGATGGGCTTGACTGTCGCAAGGCAATTGTCCAAACAAAATGGAGAAACACTTGTAACTAAAAACGCTCAAATTTCCTCTATGCGTGAACTGATTAAGGAATATAATTTCTTAGTCGAGCACGGCGTGACAGATGGAACACAATTTCAACATTTGGAGGAGCGCTTTAATGAAAAGATAGAGGCTACCCAGGAGGAATTAAGACAGCTAGATGAGCGACTTGGACGTTATCATAAAATTGAAGGAGCACTTTTAGCCATCCAGCAATCTCCAGAAAATAGTCTTGCGGCGGTACAACTATTGGATGATTTAGGAGTTCCAAAAGATATGGGATTGGAAGATGTCAGTCAACTGATCAAACAATTCCAAATTGAAAAAGGAGCCTTACAAGAGTTCTTTGACGACACTCTAAAACATTACACAGATTATAGAGATATTAAGGAGCACGTGCGTAGTCGTGAAGAGAAAGTTGACCGACGATTTGAGGATGAAAAGGTCTTGTAGAAGTTTCTGATGTTTTCAATCTAGTCATGATTTCAGTACAGAGAGAACAGTTCTCTTTACATTTGGAAAGAGAACCTTTTCTAGGAATTGCTGGTGAAAAGGAAGGAGAAACTTCATTGCGAAAATAATTATAAATATAATTATAAACATATTGACAAATATAATTATAATGGTATAATAGAAGTATAGAAAAACAGGAGGATATCAAATGAAGATTATCACATTTGCTGCTATTAAGGGCGGTGTTGGGAAAACAACTTTAACATTTAATTATGGGGAATGGCTGGCAAAGAAAGGGCATAAGGTTCTTTTGATTGATCTTGACCATCAGTGCAATTTAACCCAGTGCTATAATATTTACGAGAGCAAGAATACGATTGCTAATGCTTTTAAAGGTGGCGATGTGGATATTAAGCAAGTCAAGAAAAATATCAGTCTAATTCCAGGTTCAGTTCAGCTTGATACAGTGGAACGAGATCTGGAGAACAGCGATAAGAAAAATATGCTACTTTATCTTTGGCTAGAGGATAACTACGAAAAGAAGAAGTTGGATCAGTTTGACTATATCTTGATTGATTGTAGACCAGACTTTGCGACAGCTACTAAAAATGCTGTTGCGGTCAGTCACGCTATTATTAGTCCCTTGACTCCTTCAGAGTTTGGTTATAATGCCAAATTCAATTTATCAACTCGGTTAGAAGCATTCAGGAAGGATGTAATTGACTATCGTACAAGAGAATCATACATTACTGCTGAGTTATATTTCTTAGCAAATATGATCCGACCGAACTATGGATCATCAAGAGAGTTACTGGAAGCTCTGGGACTTGAAGCTAAAGAGAAGGGAACAGACAACCTTCTAGGCATCGTACCAGCAAAAGAGTTATTCAATCATTCCACGATTGATAAGATCTCTATTGCAGATATGAAGGAGAATCCTGAGCTTTATCAAAAACACAAAAAGTTTTTCACTGAGCTGGAGCAGACTTTTTCAAAAATTTATGATACAATATAATTATATTTATAAACACAAATACAATTATAAATATAATTAGAAGGAGATTGTCATGGCATTTACACCAAAAGAAAAAGAGATTTCGCAGATTATCGAAGCAACCCATCAACCTGAGCAGATTTCAGATGTAGCCAGCTTTGAAAGCTTTGAACGTAAGAAACAATTTCAGTTTACTTTGAAACCAAGCAATCGGAAAAAATTGGATGAAATTGCTAAAGCAGTTGGTGCAAAGTCTGCATCAGATTATCTTGATAAACTAATCGAAAGTTTATCGCTATAAATATAATTATATTTATAATTAAACAACCTTCCCAATAAGGGAAGGCTTTTATTTTTGAAAGAGTCATGCAGAAAGTTTTTGATGTTTTCAATCTAGTCATGATTTCAGTACAATAGGAAGTATGTTTAGATTTGATGAAAAAGAATTTATCGCAGAACTAGATCGCAAACGTGAGCAGCAATTCCTGAAGCGAGTAAGAGATTATGACGAGCAGATTGCTCCCTCCATGAGACTGAGGGGATATAAGCGGATAGATAGTACAGAGAGGACAGTTGTTTTTACATTTGGAGAGGTGACCTTCTCTAGGAATCGCTGGCGAAAGGGAAAGAAAAGTTGTTATCCCGTAGATGAGTGGCTAGGTCTAGAAAAGTATATGCGTTATTCTCCTGAGTTGATTTTTCACATGGCAAAACACGCTTCTGTTTTATCCTACCGTGAAGTTTGTCGAACAGTTAAGATGGCTTATCGCCTGGAGATAACAAAGGACGCTGTTTTGAAGTCTGTAAAAATGGCAGGCAGACTCTTTTCAGATAGGGAACGCTATCGGCTTTTTAGAGGTGATGAGCAACCGAAAAAAATCCAGGCAGATAAAATCTACCTGGAGGGAGATGGTGTGCTCGTCAAGACAACATCAAGCAATGATGAACGACACAATACAGACTTAGCCCATTTCCTGATTCATACTGGAGCGAAGAAGGTTGGTAATAATCGGTATGTACTAGAGAATAAGCATGAGATTATACATACAAGCCATGAACAAGCAAAGGAAGAATTGATAGACTATCTCAGCAATCATTTTGAAATCACTGATCGAACTCTTCTTATCACTAACTCGGACAATGGTAAAGGATATTCTCGCAGAATATTTCAAGAAATTAAGAAGGTCCTACGAATTAAACGTCATGAGCATTTCTGGGATGCCTATCATGTCAATGAAGAACTTAAACGATTCCTGAAGCCGTACCCGTCTACACTACTTGATCTTGCTTTTAAGGCTATCAAAAATCATCAGAAGAGCCTGCTTCAGACCGTACTAGATACAGTTGAATCTCTCATAGAAAGCCAGGAAGCTCTTGATAATTTTTACAATTTTCGTAAGAAATTATTAAGAAATTTCTGTGACACTAGGCCACCTAAACTTAGAGGATTGTCCTCACGTGGTATCGGGGTAATGGAGAGTCAGCACCGAAAAGTCACTTACCGCATGAAACATCGAGGGATGTATTGGTCCATCGAAGGGGCTTGTACCATGGCCAAGATGATTCTTATTGAGCGAATTGATCAGCTACACGAGCTGTTTTTTGGAGCTTGGAGACAAGAGTATGAGGAATTTAGGGATTCGGGATTAGGCGCAGGGTTTCGTATTAACCATAGGCCACACAAAGCTGTTATCAGAAAAAGAGGGCATAAATAATACAAAAAGGCAGACAAAAGCCTCTAAAAAAAGAATTTTTAGAGGTCTTTTTATCATGTTTTTATACAAAACAGTTGCTTTTTTGCCTAATGTGTGTTACAATAATAGAGTAAATATAAAAAAGAAAAAGGTGTAGAAGCAGCAACTTCTACACCACCGATTAAGACAAACCAACACTTTGCTTAATCAGTCAAACAATATTGTAGCATAAATAGTGCAATATAGTCAAGGGCTGGAGTAAAGTAAGGAACTTTTTCCAGTTTTTTTGTCTGAAAAATCTCGCTTTCTTATTGAGTTATAAGGATATTTGATTATTCCCAAAAATTTAGACACAAACAAGTTGAATGTAAAGGTTTACAAAACAACTTACTTATGCTATACTTAAATCACAAGTTAATACAAGGTGAGTGTTACTAAGTAATATTAGGCATGATCACAGGTGGATTAGAAATCAATAGATTTTCTAGTTCATTTGTGGTCATTTTTTGTACTCATATACCTTTAAGATGCAAAAGGAGGTTGCCATGTATCGAATTCTAAATCCAATGAATCACAATGTTTCACTTGTCAGAAATGACAAAGGAGAAGAGGTGATTGTGATTGGTAAGGGGATTGCATTTGGAAAAAAGAAGGGGGATTTGATTGCTGAAGAACAAGTTGAGAAAATCTTTCGGATGAAGACAGAAGAGTCCAGAGAAAACTTTATGGCTCTTCTCAAAGATGTTCCGCTTGATTTTATCACAGTGACCTGCGAGATCATTGATAATCTTTCTAAGAAATATAACTATCCGATTCAAGAATATCTCTATGTGACCTTGACAGATCATATTTACTGTTCCTATCAAGCTCTAACACAAGGAAGGTACAAGGATAGCAATCTGCCAGATATTTCTGCCAAGTATCCTGTAGCTTTTCAAATCGCAAAGGAAGCTTTTGAAATCTATCGTCAGAAGTTGACAGATCATTTCCCTGAGGATGAAATTATTCGGATCGCTTATCATTTCATCAATGCCGAAGGGGAAAATGAAGTTCAAGTGGTTGAGTCGATTGATAAGAGGAAAGAAATTTTCAGGAATGTTGAAGAAGTGCTGAAGAGTTACGCTATTCAACGAACCAAAGAGAATAATCATTTCTATGATCGTTTTATGATTCATTTGAATTATTTCTTGGATTATTTAGACAGATCTAGAGATAATAACCAATCACTTCTGGATATGGAAGATCATATTAAACAATCCTATCCAAAAGCGTTCGTGATTGGTTCCAAGATCTATGATGTGATTACGCAACATACGGGTCTTGATTTGTATAAAAGTGAACGAGTTTATCTAGTTCTACATATCCAACGTTTATTGTCATAAAAATTTAATTAAAAATACATAAGGAGAATTCTATCATGAATAGAGAAGAAGTAACATTGTTAGGTTTTGAAATCGTAGCCTATGCTGGCGATGCTCGTTCGAAACTATTGGAAGCCTTGAAAGCTGCTGAAGCTGGCGATTTTGCGAAAGCTGATACTCTCGTGGAGGAAGCTGGTGGCTGTATCGCCGAGGCTCATCACGCGCAAACAAGTCTATTGACCAAGGAAGCAGCTGGTGAAGATTTGGCCTATAGTGTGACCATGATGCATGGTCAGGATCACTTGATGACAACCATCTTGCTCAAAGACTTGATGCACCATTTAATCGAACTTTACAAGAGAGGAGTTAAGTAATGAACAAACTAATTGCTTTTATCGAGAAAGGGAAACCTTTCTTTGAAAAACTGTCTCGTAATATCTATCTTCGTGCTATTCGTGATGGTTTCATTGCAGGTATGCCTGTTATTCTCTTCTCAAGTATCTTTATCTTGATTGCTTTTGTACCAAACTCATGGGGCTTTAAATGGTCTGATGATGTTGTTAATCTCCTCATGAAACCTTATAGTTATTCAATGGGGATTTTGGCTCTCTTGGTAGCTGGTACAACAGCTAAGTCATTGACGGACTCAGTTAACCGTAGAATGGAAAAAACCAACCAAATCAACTATATGTCAACATTGTTGGCAGCAATTGTTGGTTTGTTGATGTTAGCAGCTGATCCGATTGAAGGTGGTTTTGCGACAGGTTTCCTTGGGACAAAAGGTTTGCTTTCAGCCTTCCTTGCTGCCTTTGTTACTGTAGCCATCTATAAGGTTTGTGTTAAGAACAACGTCACTATTCGTATGCCTGACGAAGTTCCACCAAATATTTCACAAGTCTTTAAAGATGTGATTCCATTCACTCTTTCAGTTGTTTCTCTTTATGTCCTTGATTTACTAGCTCGTCATTTTGTTGGTGCAAGTGTAGCAGAATCAATCGGTAAATTCTTTGCACCATTATTCTCAGCTGCTGATGGCTATCTGGGTATTACCATTATCTTTGGGGCCTTTGCCTTCTTCTGGTTTGTGGGTATCCATGGACCATCTATCGTTGAACCAGCAATCGCAGCTATTACCTATGCAAATGCCGAAGTCAACTTGAACCTTCTCCAACAAGGGATGCATGCAGACAAGATCCTTACTTCAGGTACACAAATGTTTATCGTTACCATGGGTGGTACAGGTGCGACACTAGTTGTTCCATTCATGTTCATGTGGTTAACAAAATCAAAACGAAATCGTGCAATCGGACGTGCTTCAGTAGCACCAACCTTCTTTGGTGTAAATGAACCAATCTTGTTTGGTGCACCGCTTGTATTGAATCCGATTTTCTTTATTCCATTTATCTTTGCACCAATTGCCAACGTATGGATCTTTAAATTCTTTATTGAGACGCTTGGCATGAACTCATTTACAGCCAACCTTCCTTGGACAACACCAGGTCCGCTCGGTATTGTTCTCGGTACAAACTTCCAATTCTTGTCATTTGTACTTGCTGCTTTGTTAATCCTTGTTGATGTAGCCATCTACTATCCATTCCTCAAGGTTTATGATGAACAAATTCTTGAAGAAGAGCGTTCAGGTAAAGCCAATGATGAATTGAAAGAAAAAGTAGCTGCAAACTTCAATACTGCTAAAGCAGATGCTATTCTTGAAAAAGCTGGTGTAGAAGCAGCGCAAAACACAATCACTGAAGAAACCAATGTCTTGGTTCTCTGTGCAGGCGGAGGAACAAGTGGTCTCCTTGCAAATGCTCTAAACAAGGCAGCTGCAGAGTACAAGGTTCCTGTTAAAGCAGCAGCTGGTGGCTATGGTGCTCACCGTGAAATGTTGCCTGAGTTTGATCTGGTTATCCTTGCTCCTCAAGTTGCTTCAAACTTTGAAGACATGAAGGCCGAAACCGACAAACTTGGTATCAAACTTGCCAAGACAGAAGGTGGCCAATACATTAAACTGACTCGCGATGGAAAAGGTGCTCTTGCATTCGTACAAGCTCAATTTGAACAATAAAATTTTAGAAGTGAGATGGAGAATAAAGCCTCACTAGCCTCCTCTCCATCTTATTTCTTTTTAATTGAAAGGTGAAATACATGTCAAAAACATTACCAAAAGACTTTATTTTCGGTGGCGCAACAGCTGCCTATCAAGCAGAAGGTGCTACACATACTGATGGTAAAGGACCAGTAGCGTGGGATAAATATCTTGAAGATAACTACTGGTACACTGCTGAACCAGCCAGTGATTTCTATCACAAATACCCAATTGACCTCAAACTTGCAGAAGAGTATGGTGTCAATGGTATCCGTATTTCAATCGCTTGGTCACGTATCTTTCCAACTGGTTATGGGAAGGTTAATGACAAGGGGGTTGAGTTCTATCATAATCTATTTGCAGAGTGCCACAAACGGCATGTTGAGCCCTTTGTAACTCTTCATCACTTTGATACGCCAGAAGCTCTACATTCAAATGGAGACTTCTTAAACCGTGAAAACATTGAACACTTTGTAGACTACGCAGCCTTCTGTTTTGAAGAATTTCCAGAAGTCAACTATTGGACGACCTTTAATGAAATTGGGCCAATCGGTGATGGTCAATATTTGGTTGGGAAATTTCCACCAGGTATCCAGTACAATCTTGCCAAAGTCTTCCAATCTCATCACAATATGATGGTGTCGCATGCGCGTGCAGTCAAGCTATATAAAGATAAAGGATATAAAGGTGAAATTGGTGTGGTTCATGCCCTGCCTACTAAATATCCTCTAGATCCAGATAATCCAGCAGATGTTCGCGCTGCTGAGTTGGAAGATATCATCCACAATAAATTTATCTTGGATGCAACTTATCTTGGACGCTATTCAGATGAAACAATGGAAGGTGTCAACCATATCTTAGCAGTCAATGGTGGAAGTTTAGATCTGCGTGAAGAAGACTTCGCTGTGCTAGGAGCTGCAAAAGACTTGAACGACTTCCTTGGAATTAACTACTACATGAGTGATTGGATGCAAGCCTTTGATGGCGAAACAGAAATCATTCATAACGGTAAGGGTGAAAAAGGAAGCTCTAAGTATCAGATTAAGGGAGTTGGATGTCGAGTAGCGCCTGACTATGTCCCACGTACGGACTGGGATTGGATTATCCATCCTCAAGGTTTGTATGATCAAATCATGCGCGTGAAACAAGATTACCCAAATTACAAAAAAATCTACATCACAGAGAATGGTCTCGGATACAAAGACGACTTTGTGAATGGGACAGTCTACGATGATGGGCGGATTGATTATGTTAAGAAACATATGGAAGTGATTGCAGATGCAATCACTGATGGAGCCAACGTCAAAGGCTACTTTATCTGGTCGCTGATGGATGTCTTTTCTTGGTCAAATGGCTATGAAAAGCGTTATGGCCTCTTCTATGTTGATTTTGAAACCCAGGAGCGCTATCCAAAGAAATCGGCTCACTGGTACAAGAAACTAGCTGAGACACAACTTATTGAATAAAATTCAACAAAAATTCCCCACCAAAAGGCAGGGGAATTTTTATGGTTTTGATAAAAGAATGGTTGTTTGTTTCGACAGCTCTTCAAATGTTTCCTGACTCAGTTTGGAATCTGAAACGATTGTATCAATCTCTGAGATATTGTAGAAGGTGTAAAAATCAAACTTATTAAACTTACTGTGGTCTGCCAGTAGATATTTTTTATTAGCATTGTTCAAGGCGATTCGTTGTACCTCGCCCTCTTCTTCACTGAAAGTAGCAATTGCCTTATCCTTAATACCATTACAGCTTACAAAAGCTTTAGAAAACTGAAGATTGGCTAAATCCTGCAGGGTAAGTGTTCCTACAAAAGCTCCAGTGATAGAGCGATAATTTCCACCAATCAAAATCAAATCTGTTAGTTTTCGTTCGTTTAGGATGAGAAAAACTGGAAGACTGTTTGTTACAACACGAATATTATCAATTGGGAGTTCACGAGCAAAACATTCTAAGGTTGTTCCTGGCCCGATAAAAATAGTTTCACCTTCGTCAATCAAATGCCCTGCAAAACGGCTAATTTCTTGTTTTTCAGCAATCTGCAAGCCTTGTTTTTCAACGTTTGAGCGTTCGTTGTTTAAGAGAGAACCTGTACGAAGTTTTTCAGCGCCGCCATGCACACGGACCAGCAAATCCTTGTCTGCTAGTTCTTGTAAATAGCGGCGAGCTGTCATATCTGACACATCAAGACTCTCCATAATCTCTTTTACAGTAATAGTGCCTTTTGTGTTTACTGCTTCTAGAATACTATCTAGTTTTTCTTGCTTTAGCATCCTTATCACCTCGATTTCTACTATTATTATCTTACCATAAAACGCTCAATCTTTCAAATAGACAAAAACAAAATAAAACAAAACAAAAATATCATGGTTGTTTTAAACAAACCATGATATTTTGAATGATCAGCCAAATTAGTCTAAACCGTAGTTGTAATCCTCGTCTTGCATGGCTTCAACTTCACCAAGGAGGTAACCATTTCCGACTTGAGAGAAGAAGTCGTGGTTAGAAGTTCCTGTTGAAATACCGTTCATGACGATAGGATCGACATCATCAGCTGAATCTGGGAAGAGTGGATCTTGTCCTAGGTTCATAAGCGCCTTATTGGCATTGTAACGAAGGAAGGTTTTAACTTCCTCAGTCCAGCCAACACCGTCATAGAGGCTTTCTGTATAGCCCTCTTCGTTCTCGTAGAGAGTGTAGAGCAAGTCGTACATCCATTCTTTGAGGTTTTCTTGCTCTTCTTCAGGTAATTCATTGAAACCAAGTTGGAATTTGTAACCAATATAAGTTCCATGGACAGACTCATCACGAATGATCAGTTTGATGATTTCAGCAACGTTGGCCAGTTTGTTGTTACCGAGATAGTAGAGCGGTGTAAAGAAACCAGAGTAGAAGAGGAAGGTTTCAAGGAAAACGCTGGCAACTTTCTTTTCTAGCGGGCTACCATTGAGGTAGATTTCATTGATAATCTCCGCTTTTCTTTGTAGGTAGGGGTTAGTGTTGGTCCATTCAAAGATTTCTTCGATTTCAGCCTTGGTATTTAAAGTCGAAAAGATAGAAGAATAAGATTTTGCGTGGACAGATTCCATAAACTGGATGTTGTTGAAAACAGCTTCCTCATGCGGTGTACGGATGTCTGCGCGAAGCGCCTGAACCCCTGTTTCAGATTGCATGGTATCCAAAAGGGTCAAACCACCAAAGACTTTTCCAACCAAGTCTTTTTCTTTGTTTGATAGTTTTCTCCAGTCGTCTAGGTCATTTGACAAGGGGATACGCGTATCAAGCCAGAATTGCTCCGTCAGCTTTTCCCAAGTTGATTTGTCGATGACATCTTCGATGGCATTCCAGTTAATGGCTTTGTAGTAAGTTTCCATTTGAAATCTCTTTCTGTATGTAATAATGCGATTGTCGAATCATCTCTATTTTATCATAGTATGAGAAGAGTATCGCACAAAAAGTCGGAAGACCGACTTTTTAGTTTTTCATAGTATTTAAGATACTTATCAAGTTTTTTCTGGCGGTTAACTTAATCAGTAGTCTGAGAAAACGTGGTTGCCTCAGATAAAAATTAAATCACACAGCTCTCACATTGGTTAGCACCGACTTCTCCACCATCATCTGTAAAGGTACGGACATAGTAGATAGACTTGATACCCTTGTTAAAGGCATAGTTACGAAGGATTGACAAGTCACGTGTCGTTTGTTTGTTTTCTTTCTTCCATTCGTAAAGACCTTTTGGAATGTCACTACGCATGAAGAGAGTGAGTGAAAGTCCTTGATCCACGTGCTCAGTCGCAGCCGCGTAAACATCAATCACCTTACGCATATCCATGTCATAAGCAGAAGTGTAGTAAGGGATGGTATCTGTAGACAATCCTGCGGCAGGGTAGTAAATCTTACCTATTTTCTTTTCCTGACGTTCTTCGATACGTTGTGTAATTGGGTGGATAGAAGCAGAAACGTCGTTGATGTAGCTGATAGAACCATTTGGAGCAACAGCAAGACGGTTTTGGTGATAAAGACCATCTGCTTGAACCTTTTCGCGAAGTTCAGCCCAATCAGCAGCACTTGGAATAAAGACATCTTTGAAGAGTTCTTTAACACGGTCTGATTTTGGAACAAATTCGCCAGTTACATACTTGTCAAAGTAGCTACCGTTAGCGTAGTCTGATTTTTCAAAGTTGTGGAAGGTGATACCACGTTCGCGGGCGATATTATTTGATTCCACCAAGGTCCAGTAGTTCATAAGCATAAAGTAGATGCTTGTAAATTCAACTGACTCAGGAGATCCGTATTCGATGAGTTGTTGGGCAAGGTAACTATGAAGTCCCATGGCACCAAGACCAAAGGTGTGAGCCAAACTGTTTCCGTGGTCGATAGTAGGGACAGCTACGATGTGTGAACTATCTGTAACGAAAGTAAGGGCACGAACCATCGCACGGATAGAACGACCAAAGTCAGGTGAAGTCATCATGTTGACAACGTTGGTTGAACCAAGGTTACATGAAACGTCTGTTCCCATTTGAAGGAATTCTTGAGCATCGTTGATCAAGCTTGGTTCTTGGACTTGAAGAATTTCAGAACACAAGTTACTCATGATAATCTTACCATCTACTGGATTTGCACGGTTAGCTGTATCAATGTTGACTACATAAGGGTAACCAGACTCTTGTTGCAATTTAGAGATTTCAGTTTCCAAATCACGAGCTTTGATTTTTGTCTTGCGGATGTTTGGATTTGCGACCAATTCATCATATTTTTCAGTGATGTCGATATAGTTGAATGGCACACCGTACTCAAGCTCTACAGAGTAAGGGCTGAAGAGGTACATTTCTTCATTTTTACGAGCCAATTCGTAGAATTTATCTGGGACCACAACTCCAAGTGAGAGGGTCTTAACACGAACCTTTTCATCGGCATTTTCTTTCTTGGTTGAAAGGAAGGCGATGATATCTGGGTGAAAGACGTTGAGGTAGACTACACCAGCCCCTTGACGCTGACCCAATTGGTTAGAGTAAGAGAAACTGTCTTCGAAGAGTTTCATAACTGGTACGACACCAGAGGCAGCACCTTCATAACCTTTGATAGGAGCTCCAGCTTCACGAAGGTTGCTGAGGGAAATTCCCACACCACCACCGATACGTGAAAGTTGAAGAGCTGAGTTGATGGAACGGCCGATAGAGTTCATATCATCAGTTACTTGGATCAAGAAACAAGATACCAATTCCCCACGACGAGCACGGCCTGCGTTCAAAAAGGAAGGAGTAGCTGGTTGGTAGCGCTGGTGGATGATTTCATTGGCAATATCAGTCGCAATCGCTTCATCCCCGTCAGCAAAATAAAGGGCGTTAAAGAAGACACGGTCTTCCATGCTTTCAAGGTAATATTCACCGTCATTAGTCTTCAAGGCATACTGGTTGTAAAACTTATAGGCAGCCATGAATGATTTGAATTGGAAGTTTTGGTCCTTGATAAATTGATGCAATTCTTCCAAAAACTCTGGACGGTATTTCTTGAGAAATGCAGTTTCGATGTAGTTGTGTTCAATGAGGTAGTTGATTTTATCAGTGATTGAATCAAAAACCATTGTATTTGGAACCACATTTTCTTTAAAGAAGGCATCCAAGGCTTCCTTATCTTTATGAAGCATGATTTGTCCATTGACAGGACGGTTGATTTCGTTATTGAGACGGAAGTAAGTTACGTCCTCAAGATGTTTTAATCCCATAAAATTTCCTTTATCTAATTACAAAAGAAAGGCCTCTAAGTTAGCCCTAGAAGCAATCTCTTCTGGATGATGTACTAAGATTATGCTAATTGTTTCAGTTTTCCTGGTTGGAAGCCTGAAAAGACTTCAGTTGGTGTTTGGATAACAGGAGCAGCGCTGAAACCGAGCTCTTTAACTTGATCGATGTACTCTGGTTGCTCGTCGAGATTGATCTCACGATAAGCGACATTGTTGCTGTCCAAGAAACGCTTGGTCATCTTACATTGGACACAGTTGTTTTTAGAATAAACGGTTACCATTTTCGTAACTCCTCTTTCAAAATTGATTACTTTCTTAGTATATCAGAAAAAAAACTTTGTCAAACTTTTTAAACTAAATCTTGTGCTAAAAAGTTACAGTTTCAAAAGCAAAGCACAAGATATAGTGTTTTGTCAGAGTTTAAAATTGGGTTTTCATTGAACTATCAAAGTTTATCAAAACAAAAAAACTATATACTGTATATTGGTAAGATAAATAGAAGATTTTCAGCAAGTTATCTGAAAGGAAATAGAAGAAAGTCCATAAAACACTTGAAAAATAATCTAGAAGGTGATATAATACAGTCTTGTAAGGGTTATCACATATAATCCAAAAAAGAAATAACTAAAGGAGAGTCAAACTATGGCTTCTAAAGATTTCCACGTAGTGGCAGAAACAGGTATTCACGCACGTCCAGCAACATTGTTGGTTCAAACAGCTAGCAAATTTGCTTCAGATATCACTCTTGAATACAAAGGTAAATCAGTAAACCTTAAATCTATCATGGGTGTTATGAGTCTTGGTGTTGGCCAAGGTGCTGACGTTACAATTTCAGCTGAAGGTGCAGATGCTGACGACGCAATCGCTGCTATCACTGAAACTATGGAAAAAGAAGGATTGGCATAAGGAAAATGACAGAAATGCTTAAAGGAATCGCAGCATCTGACGGTGTTGCAGTTGCAAAAGCATATCTACTCGTTCAACCGGATTTGTCATTTGAGACTATTACAGTCGAAGATACAAACGCAGAAGAAGCTCGCCTTGATGCCGCTCTACAGGCATCACAAGACGAGCTTTCTGTTATTCGCGAGAAAGCAGTAGGTACGCTCGGTGAAGAAGCAGCTCAAGTTTTTGACGCTCACTTAATGGTTCTTGCTGACCCAGAAATGATCAGCCAAATCAAGGAAACAATCCGTGCGAAGAAAGTGAATGCAGAAGCAGGTCTGAAAGAAGTAACAGACATGTTTATCACTATCTTTGAAGGCATGGAAGACAACCCATATATGCAAGAACGCGCAGCGGATATCCGCGACGTGACAAAACGTGTATTGGCCAACCTCCTTGGTAAAAAATTACCAAACCCAGCTTCTATCAATGAAGAAGTGATTGTGATTGCGCATGACTTGACTCCTTCAGATACAGCTCAATTGGACAAAAACTTTGTAAAAGCTTTTGTAACCAACATTGGTGGACGTACAAGCCACTCAGCTATCATGGCGCGTACACTTGAAATTGCAGCAGTATTGGGTACAAACAATATCACTGAAATCGTTAAAGACGGTGATATTCTTGCCGTTAACGGTATCACAGGTGAGGTTATTATCAACCCAACTGATGAGCAAGCAGCAGAATTCAAGGCTGCTGGTGAAGCTTATGCGAAACAAAAAGCTGAATGGGCTCTCTTGAAAGATGCTAAAACAGTAACAGCTGATGGTAAACACTTTGAATTGGCTGCCAACATCGGTACTCCAAAAGACGTTGAAGGTGTCAATGACAACGGTGCAGAAGCTGTTGGTCTTTACCGTACAGAGTTCTTGTACATGGATTCTCAAGACTTCCCAACAGAAGACGAGCAGTACGAAGCTTACAAGGCTGTACTTGAAGGAATGAACGGTAAACCTGTTGTCGTTCGTACAATGGATATCGGTGGAGATAAGGAACTTCCTTACTTCGATATGCCTCACGAAATGAACCCATTCCTTGGATTCCGTGCCCTTCGTATCTCTATCTCTGAGACTGGAGATGCTATGTTCCGCACACAAATCCGTGCCCTTCTTCGTGCGTCTGTTCACGGTCAATTGCGTATCATGTTCCCAATGGTTGCGCTCTTGAAAGAATTCCGTGCAGCGAAAGCAGTCTTTGACGAAGAAAAAGCAAACCTTCTTGCTGAAGGTGTTGCAGTTGCGGATAATATCCAAGTTGGTATCATGATTGAAATCCCAGCAGCAGCAATGCTTGCAGACCAATTTGCTAAAGAAGTTGACTTCTTCTCAATTGGTACAAACGACTTGATCCAATACACAATGGCAGCAGACCGTATGAACGAACAAGTTTCATACCTTTACCAACCATACAACCCATCAATCCTTCGTTTGATTAACAACGTTATCAAAGCAGCTCACGCTGAAGGTAAATGGGCTGGTATGTGTGGTGAGATGGCTGGTGACCAACAAGCTGTTCCACTTCTTGTAGGAATGGGCTTGGATGAGTTCTCTATGTCAGCAACATCAGTACTTCGTACACGTAGCTTGATGAAGAAACTCGATACAGCTAAGATGGAAGAGTACGCAAACCGTGCCCTTACAGAATGCTCAACAATGGAAGAAGTTCTTGAACTTCAAAAAGAATACGTTAATTTTGATTAATCGAAAAGTCCTTGCAACCCAGTTGCAGGGATTTTTTTAAAGAATTTTCAAAAAAATCTTTCTTATAGAAAGTCCAATCTTGAAAAAGTAGTGGTGGAGAACAAAAAATACTTAACCAGTTCATAAAATTCTTGACAAGTTACAAATTTAGGAGTAAACTATTAACCAGTTAAGTATTAGAGAGGAGTTTCTGCAATTTAGAAATGAATTGCAACTAGAAATATCAAAAAGAAAGAGAGTTTCGATGAAAATTAACAAAAAATACCTTGCTGGTTCTGCGGCAGCTTTAATTTTAAGTGTTTGTTCTTACGAGTTGGGACTGTATCAAGCCAGAACAGTCAAGGAAAATAACCGTGTGTCTTATGTTGATGGTAAACAGGCTGCGCAAAAAACGGAAAATCTGACTCCTGATGAGGTTAGTAAAAAAGAAGGTATCAATGCCGAACAAATCGTCATCAAGATAACAGACCAGGGCTATGTCACTTCACACGGCGACCACTATCATTATTACAATGGCAAGGTCCCTTATGACGCTATCATCAGTGAAGAGTTGCTGATGAAGGATCCAAACTACCAGCTCAAGGACGAGGATATTGTCAGTGAAATCAAGGGCGGTTATGTTATCAAGGTAGATGGAAAATACTATGTTTACCTTAAGGACGCATCCCATGCGGATAATGTCCGTACAAAAGAAGAAATCAATCGACAAAAACAAGAACATAGTCAGCATCGTGAAGGAGGGACTTCAGCAAATGATGGCGCGGTAGCCTTGGCACGTTCACAGGGACGCTACACCACAGATGATGGTTACATCTTTAATGCATCCGATATCATTGAAGATACTGGTGATGCTTACATCGTTCCTCATGGCGACCATTACCATTACATTCCTAAGAGTGAGTTATCAGCCAGCGAATTGGCTGCAGCAGAAGCCTTCCTATCTGGTAGAAGTGGTCAATCAAATACGCCTACTTATCGCCGTACCAATAACAACAGTGCTAGCAGCGATGTAGATAGATGGACCCCATCCTATAATAATCAAGGCAACAGCTATAGCTATACGAACACAACCAACAACAGCAACACTAACAGTCAAGTCAATCAAAGTGATGAGGATATTGATGGCCTTCTGAAACAACTTTATGCCTTGCCACTCAGTCGACGACACGTAGAATCTGATGGCCTTGTTTTTGACCCGGCACAAATCACAAGTCGAACAGCCAGAGGAGTTGCTGTGCCTCATGGGAACCATTACCATTTCATCCCTTATTCACAGATGTCTGAATTGGAAGAACGAATCGCTCGTATTATTCCTCTACAGTACAGTTCGAACCATAGGGTGCCGGATTCAAGACCAGAACAACCAAGTCCACAACCGACTCCGGAACCTAGTCCAAGCCCGCAACCTGTACCAAATCCTCAACTAACTCCAAGCAATCCAATTGATGAAAAATTAGTTAAACAGGCTATTCGAAAAGTAGCTGACGGCTATGTCTTTGAGGAGAATGGAACCTCACGTTATATTCCTGCCAAGAAGCTTTCAGCAGAAACAGCAGCAGCAATTGATAGTAAACTAGCCAAGCAAGAAAGTTTTTCTCATAAACTCGGAGCTAAGAAAACCAATCTCCCATCTGGTGATCGAGGATTTTACAATAAGGCTTATGATTTACTATCAAGAATTCATCAGGACTTACTTGATAATAAAGGTCGTAAAGTTGATTTTGACGCTTTGGATAAACTGTTGGAACGTTTAAATGATGAAAGCAGTGATAAAGTTAAGTTGGTCGAAGATATACTTGCATTTCTAGCACCGATTCGTCATCCAGAACGTTTAGGAAAACCAAATGCGCAAATTGCCTACACTGATGATGAGATTCAGGTAGCCAAGTTGGCAGGCAAGTATACAACAGAAGATGGCTATATCTTTGATCCACGTGATATCACCAGTGATGAGGGGGATGCCTATGTAACTCCACATATGACCCATAGCCATTGGATTAAAAAAGATAGTTTGTCTGAAGCCGAAAGAGCGGCAGCCCAGGCTTATGCTAAAGAGAAAGGTTTGACTCCTCCTTCAACAGATTATCAGAATCCAGGAAATACGGAGGCTAAAGGAGCAGAAGCTATCTACAACCGCGTGAAAGCAGCTAAGAAGGTGCCGCTTGATCGTATGCCTTACAATCTCCAACATACCGTGGAAGTTAAAAACGGTAGTTTAATCATTCCTCATTATGATCATTACCATAACATCAAATTTGAGTGGTTTGACGAAGGACTTTATGAGGCACCTAAGGGGTATAGTCTAGAAGATCTCTTTGCGACTGTAAAGTACTATGTCGAACATCCAAGCGAACGTCCGCATTCAGATAGTGGTTGGGGCAATGCAAGTGACCATGTTCAAAGAAACCAAAATGGTCAAGCTGATACCAATCAAACGGAAAAACCATCAGAGGAGAAACCTCGGACAGACAAACCTGAGGAAGAAAAGCCACGCGAAGAGAAGCCTCAAAGTGAGAAACCAGAATCTCCAAAACCAACTGAGGAGCCGGAAGAAGAATCACCAGAGGAACCAGAAGAACCTCAGGTCGAGACTGAAAAGGTTGAAGCGAAGTTAAGAGAGGCTGAAGAGCTACTTGCAAAGATTCAAGACCCCATTATCAAGTCCAATGCCAAAGAAACTCTCACAGGATTAAAAAACAACCTGCTATTTGGCGCCCAGGACAACAATACCATTATGGCTGAAGCTGAAAAGTTATTGGCTTTATTAAAGGAGAGTAAGTAAAGGTAGGAGCATTTTCTAGTTCCTAAAAACAGGATAGGAGAACTAGAAAAGTTAAAATCGAAAATGAGAACAGAATGTAAGTTCTAGTTCTCATTTTTTTCATGAAAATATGTAAAATATCTTGACATATAGTGTAAATAAAGATAAACTATTTACTAGTTAATTAAATGGTTAAATACTAGTTAAGGAGTAACAATGAAAAAAAGAACATTTCTATTATTAGTGGTAGGTCTCTTGGTTCTTGTCTTAGGAGCATGTAGTCAAAAAGAAAAACAAGAAGCAAAAGGAATGAAGATTGTAACAAGTTTTTACCCAATCTATGCCATGGTCAAAGAGGTATCAGGTGACTTGAATGACGTACGGATGATTCAGTCAAGTAGTGGGATTCACTCCTTTGAACCGTCAGCAAATGACATTGCTGCTATCTATGACGCGGATGTCTTTGTCTACCATTCTCATACGCTCGAATCTTGGGCGGGAAGTCTAGATCCAAACTTGAAAAACTCAAAAGTTAAGGTTTTAGAAGCTTCTGAAGGAATGACGTTGGAGCGTGTACCAGGTTTGGAAGATGTTGAAGCTGGTGACGGCATTGATGAAAAAACACTCTACGACCCTCACACTTGGTTAGATCCAGAAAAAGCAGGTGAAGAGGCACAGATTATTGCAGACAAACTTTCGGAACTTGATAGTGCCAATAAGGAAACGTATCAAAAGAATGCTAAAAACTTTATTACTAAAGCCCAAGAATTGACTAAGAGGTACCAGCCTATTTTTGAAAAAGCGAGTCAAAAGACCTTTGTTACACAACACACAGCCTTTTCTTATCTCGCTAAACGCTTTGGTTTGAAACAACTTGGTATAGCAGGGATTTCCCCTGAACAAGAGCCAAGTCCGAGACAACTAACAGAAATTCAGGAATTCGTTAAAACCTATAAGGTTAAAACCATCTTTACTGAGAGCAACGCTTCTTCTAAAGTCGCTGAGACCTTGGTTAAATCAACGGGAGTTAGTCTAAAGACACTCAATCCTTTGGAAGCAGATCCTGAAAATGATAAAACTTACTTAGAAAACCTTGAAGAAAATATGAATGTTCTTGCAGAAGAATTAAAATAAGGAGATGATGAAAATGAATAAGAAATACCTTGTGGCAGGATCGGCTCTTGTCCTTTCCCTAAGCCTTTGCATCTATGCATTGAACCAACACCAGGTAGAAGAAAACAAAGATAATAACCGTGTGTCTTATGTCGATGGGAAGCAAGACTCTCAAAAAACAGAGACCCAAACACCAGATCAAGTTAGCAAAAAAGAAGACATTCAGGCTGAACAAATTGTTGTGAAAATTACCGATCAAGGTTATGTGACTTCACACGGTGATCATTTCCATTATTACAATGGTAAAGTTCCTTTTGACGCGATTTTCAGCGAAGAACTGTTGATGAAAGATGCCAATTATCAACTGAAAGACGCTGATATTGTCAACGAAATCAAAGGTGGTTACATTATCAAGGTGGATGGCAAGTATTATGTCTACCTTAAAGATGCGGCACATGCTGATAATGTTCGTACGAAGGACGAAATTGAGCGCCAAAAACAAGGTCATACTCATGATGCACCAACTTCTAACAGTGCAGTGACACTTGCGCAATCACAAGGCCGTTATACTACCGACGATGGCTACATCTTTAATCCGTCTGATATTATAGAGGATACTGGAGATGCTTATATTGTCCCTCATGGTGGACATTACCACTATATTCCAAAGAGCTCCTTGTCTGCTAGTGAATTGGTTGCTGCCCAAGCCTACCTTTCTGGAACTAGAAAACAAGCAAGTGTGACTGACTATCGTCCGAGTCCAAACACAACTAGTCAAACTAGCAATCTGAGTCAAGAAGCTGAAAGACCAAGCAATCCAGAAGAGAGCTTACAGAGTCTATTGCAGCAACTCTATGCTCTTCCAAGTAGTCAACGTTATGCTGAATCAGATGGCTTGATTTTTGACCCTGCTAAGATTTCGAGCAGAACAGCAAGTGGCGTGGCGATTCCACACGGAAATCACTATCATTTCATCCCATATACAAAACTTTCTGCCTTGGAAGAAAAGATTGCACGTATGCTTCCTTTATCTAGCGACAGTGGGAAGCCAACACCTTTGGAAAATCCAAGCAAACCAACAGAACATCCAGCCCAACCAGATCATCCTCATGACCAAGACGGTAACCATGGAAGTCAGGATACCAACCATGAAGAACATGACCATGATGGAGAGGAGCATGACCACCATCACGGTGAAGAACATGATCATGGTTTTGCAGCTGACCGTGTTATTAGTGAAGATGAGCAAGGGTTTGTAGTTTCTCATGGTGATCATAATCATTACTTCTTCAAGAAGGACTTGACTGCAGCTCAAATCAAAGCTGCCCAAGATCACTTGAAAGAAAATCATCAGCCTCAGCACGTTCAACCACTCGCAAAAAGTGTAGAGTCTTTCTCAAGAGATGCTAGCGATGAAGAAAAGATTGCTTACATTTCTAAGACATATGGGGTTCCACTCGAAGCGATTCGCATTTCAAATGGATTCTTTGTCTTTGGAAATCCGGATCAAGCTTATGATCCAACCCATATCCATCCCTATGCCGTTCGAAAAGAACATGTTCGTATTCCTCTCCAAACTGGAAATCCAGAACTGGATTTCCTAAATGAACTGTATACGACTGCCCTACGTGATGGGGTATCTCCTTATAGTTTACAGGTAGAAAGTGGTAGTTTTGTGATTCCACACGGAGACCACAATCACTACATCAAGGTTCAAACTAAGGGCTATGAAGTAGCTTTGAAAAATAAGATTCCGGCCCTACAATCGACCTATCAACCTGGGGCTTTTGATGAACAAACGGTTCTATCTAAAGTGGATCAACTGTTAGCAGATAGCAGAAGTCTCTACAAAGACCAGCCAATCATGCAGAGACGTGTTGAACTTGCTTTGGGACAATTCACCGAAAATATGAAAAAATTGGCAACAAACTCAACTGCTGGATATCTAGCAGCCTTGGATCTCTTTGATAAACAGTATATCCATGTGGATCAAAGTGTGGCACCGGTTGAAACTTCACCTTTAGATAAGAAGTACCAAGCCCTAGTAGATAAGATCAATACACTGGATACAGATACTTATGGCTTGCCTAAGAAAGATCTTTTGGTACATTTGCAGGAAGCAAAACTAGCACAGGATGAGACAGAGTTGGCTGCCATTGAAGCGAAACTGCAGGCCTTGCAAGATTTCCGAGATCGGACAGGAGTCACAACAGTTGAGTACATCAAGTATTTCTATGAACATGTGTCTGATGGTCGTTTGAGAGAAGAACTTCGGAACCGTGTTGCCAAGTTGACTTGGGAACTTTACCAGTCACAATCTTTCCTCAAAGCAACCGACTTGAACAAGCTATTCCCAACTATTTACCAAACTAAGCTAGAAGTAGAAGAGGCTCTCAAAGAAGAACCCGTATCTACAAAAGCTGGTAAGACTATTCTAGATACGGAAAAAGTAGATAGTCAAACTGCTAAGACCGCCATCTATGAATTCCTAAAAGAACTCTACGGTGATTTTATGCCAGAAGAGCGAGTTAGCCATGTTAAGAAGGAAGAAGTGGATGCTCTCCTAACTAAAGCTGCTCAACTCCTAGCACGTGTCAAAGAAGATGGTGTCAAACAATCCCTAGCTGAAGAAGTAGCTAATATCAAAGCGGCTACTGAAAAGGAAAATGCAGACCTTGACGAAGCTAAAACACAACTTGAGGATCTTTTAAATCGTATTGCAGCGACTATCCAACGAGAGAAAAAAGAAGCGGAACAAGATCCGCAAACCGTGATCATCTACCAAAAACTCTATAATGTCTTGCTCTCTCTTCACAAGTACTTAGAGGATAACAAAGGATCCGATGCTGACTTTGAACGTGTCGATGCCCTATTTGATCAACTTGCAGCCAAAAGCAGTGATAAAGAAGGTCTCCTCACTCTAGCTAAAGAAATCATTATCTTGAACCAGGAACTCCGTTCAAAAGCAAGTGAAACTGATAGCCAATCTAAGTCTGAGAAAGACAGTGAAACAGCTACTTCTCAACCAACAGAAAAGCAAGCACAAAGTGAGTCTGAGACAAGTGCTCAACCAAATGAATAAAAAGAAAGGCGAAGTAGCTGAGCTACCTCGTCTTTTTTAGTCTTTATAAGATACAATGCCAATGATGGTATCCACCGCACGCTCCATAGTTTGAAGGCTGACGTATTCAAAACGTCCATGCATGTTTTCACCACCAGCAAAGATATTTGGAGTTGGAATTCCCATAAAGGAAATCTTAGACCCATCTGTTCCACCACGGATTGGTTCGATAATTGGCGTGATACCTAAATCTTCCATAACAGCCTTAGCAATGGTAACAGGCATCATGTCTTTCTCAATGACTTCCTTCATATTGTAGTACTGGTCTGTCAGAGTCAAGCTAACGCGATCATTCCCAATCTCTTGATTCATCTTGTCTGCGATGGCTTGCATAGCTGCTTTACGCGCTTCAAAGGCATCCTTTTCAAAGTCACGGATGATGTAGCTTGCACGCGCCTCCTCGACACTACCTGACACATCCATAAGATGATAGAAACCTTGGTAACCATCTGTCAGTTCAGGTCGGTCATTCTCTGGAAGTTGATTGTGAAAATCAATTGCTAGCTGAAGGGCATTAACCATCTGACCTTTGGCAGTACCAGGATGAACATTGCGTCCTTGGAAATGAAGCTCAGCAGCAGCGGCTGAAAAAGTCTCGTACTGAAGTTCACCTAGTGGGCCACCATCAACAGTATAGGCAAAGTCAACGTCAAAATCTTCTGCATCAAACTTGTTAGCACCAACACCGATTTCTTCATCTGGCCCAAAACCAACGCGAATCTCACAGTGTTTGATTTCAGGGTGAGCAGTCAGATATTCAATAGCTGTCATAATCTCAGCAATACCAGACTTGTCATCAGCACCCAGCAAGGTCGTGCCATCGGTTGTGATGAGTGTTTGGCCTGGATACTTCTCAATGCTCTTGAAATCAGCTGGATCCAATTTGAAACCAGAGTTTCCAAGTTCGATAACTCCACCATCGTAATTTTCGATGACTTGCGGATTAACTCCTTCAGCATTGAAGTCAGCAGTGTCCATGTGGGAGATGAAGCCAATCTTGCGTGGCAGGCTGGGATCATTAGCTGGTAAGGTACCAATAGCAAAACCATTTGGAAGGTAGTAGACGTTTTGCAGACCGACACGTTTCATTTCAGGAATAAGAACATTGGTCGCAAAATCTACCTGGCTTTGCGTACTTGGAGTAGTAGTAGAATATTCATCAGAACGCGTGTTGACCTTAACGTAGGTCAAGAAACGATCTAAAAGGTTCGGATAAGTCATAAAAACTCCTTTTACAATTAAAAATAGAATGCTATCTTCAGAAAAAACTAATTCCGAAGGTTTTATGATTTAAAAAATATAATAACTCAAATCCATAATAATCTCAAATAGAAAAACGGTTATTCTATTCTTTTTTCATTTTACCATAGAATAGTTTGAAAGACAAAGAAGAATCATACTCTTTTATTAATTAACATAATATAAAATTAATCATATTAATTGACACTGCGTGAACTTTATTGTACAATTATCTTGTAAATGTCCTAGATTGATATAGTAACAATATTAGTACATTCTAGTTAAGGAGAATAAAATGAACATTCGCTTCGATTTTAAGAAAGTTCAAATTATTGCGCGCCGTTTAGTTACACTGTTAGCTATTCTCTTTTTGTGTGCTCCGATAAGTCTGTTAAATGCAGATTCTACTACAGAACCTCAGACAACTCTTCATAAAACGATTACTCCGATATCAGGACAGGATGACAAGTATGAGTTGTCATTGGTTGGATCAATGTCTATGGCACCAATATTGACTATCCCTTAGTCCAAGCCAAGGACAATGAAAAGTACCTGAACAAGGACTCAAAGGGAGAATTTGCCGCAACAGGAGCTATTTTCCTTGAGGCTCGAAATGAATCCAAGTTCGAAGACTTTAATACTATCATCTACGGACACCATGTAGAAAATGGGGTTATGTTTGGAGATGTAGCAAAGTTTTCTGATAAGGAATTTTTTGACCAGCATCGTTACGGTAGTATTTACTATAATGGTGTTGAAAAAGGTCTTGAGATCTTTGAGATGCTCGAGGTGGACGCCTATGACTTTAACATCTACGATCCAGGTATTAATGGAGATGATCGGCGCCAAGAATATATCGATCACTTACTCTCGGTTGCCATCCACAAGCGGGATATTACACTGGGGCCGAATGACCATATCATCCTCCTCAGTACCTGTTTCCTAGACGTAACAAATGGGAGACATATCGTAGTTGCCAAGATTACGGATACGGTTCCAAAGAACACCTTCCATACGAAAAAATCAAAACCATTCCCTTACAGTGTCTTTGATGATTCATCGCTTGGACGATTTCTCTCATCGATTCCTTTGTGGATATGGTACATCATCTTATTTATCTTGCTCTTGTTATTGATCTTCTTGCTCATCATCCTCTACTTGATATTGCGACGAAGAAGAGAAGCAAAAGAAGAAGCAGATAGTATTACTGACTAAACTAATGATAAAAGAGAAAGGGACAGTCTCTCTTGCTCTTTTATTTTCAAGGCTAGAAAGGAGAAAGAAGGAAATATGAAAACATCTACGAGTCGCAAAGTTATAAAGGTCATTCTATCCCTCTTTCTAGCTTTTTTCTGTCTTTTTGCAGCTGATAGAGTCCTTGCGAGCGACTACGATCACTATAATCCCATTGAAAAAGATGCGAGCAGTACTGGTTTTGAAACCCTGCAGCACTTGAATAAGGATGTTTGTGGTTGGATTAGACTTGATGGAACCAAGGTAGACTATCCTCTCTTGCAGAGTCAGGATAATGTTAAATACCTTGACCGAAATGCCTTTGGTGATTATACTGTGTCGGGGTCTATTTTTCTAGACTATCGTTTTAATCCAAATTTTACCGACTTTAACACCATTATCTACGGTCACTCTATGGCCTCTGGTGCCATGTTTGGTGAGATACAAAAGTTTGCTAACCAAGAGTTTTTTGAAAATCACCGTTATGGCTCTATCTATTATAATGGTCGTGAACGAGGGCTTGAGATTTTTGGGATTTTAGAAGTAGATGCTTATGACACGGAAATTTATCGAACCCTGAGTTCCAATGACGAGGAACACCAGGCCTACTATCAATATCTGCTAAGTAAAGCCAAATACAAGCGAGATGTTTCTTTGACCTCAACGGACAAGATAGTTATGTTAAGCACCTGTTTCCTTAACATAACTAATGGACGACATATCCTGTTAGCTAAAATAACGGATGCGCCGGTAAAAGTAGCACAGGATAAGAGTGGGGAAGCAGTAGGAACACGGTATTTCGATCATGGAATTCCAAGCCATTGGATTTACATCCTAGCCTTTCTACTCCTTATTATCGTCCTCTTACTTCTTATCCTCATCATCCTAATCATGAGACGAGATAAAAAGACTAAAGACAAAAAGAAATAGTAGACGTCGGAAGCGTTTACTATTTTTTCTTTCATGATAGAATAGATAGTGAAAATAATATCATAAGGATGATAATATGAAAAAAGCAATATTAATGATGACCTTTGGATCGCCAGAGGAGATTAGTTTTGAAGGGGTAGCGGAATTCTTTACAAACATTCGTCGTGGAGTTAGACCCCAAGACCACGAGATTCAGACTCTCTATGACAACTATGTCCTTATCGGTGGGACGCCCTTGCAGAGGATTACACGTGAGGAGGTTGATTTAGTCAAGGAACGTTTAGGCGAGGAGTACGGTATCTACTTTGCCAACAAATTTTCTCGTCCCTTTATTCCAGACGTGATCAAGCAGATGGAAGCTGATGGTGTTGAAGAATGTATCTGCTTGATTTTGGAACCTCATTATTCTTTTTACTCAGTCATGGGGTATGAAAAGTTTCTGGAAAGCCAACAGATCCGATTTTTAGTAATTAAGGACTGGTATCAACAACAGCCTTTGCTGGACTTTTGGACAGATGAGATTAGAAAAATTTTACGAAACCATGTGGGAGAAGAGTCCTTCAAGGTAATCTTTTCAGCACACAGTGTTCCCATTTTTGCCTTGGACTATGGAGATTCATATATCGATCAAATTTTCGATAATAGCAAGCTAATCGCTGAACAACTCGGCCTAACAGCCGATCAGTATACCAATACTTGGCAGAGCGAAAGCGATATTGGAATCCCTTGGATCAAGCCAGATGTCTTAGAATATTTACGAGAACAAAAGCAACATCCAGAGCATTATATTTTTGTACCGATTAGTTTTATCAGTGAGCACATTGAAGTTCTTTTTGATAACGATGTAGAATGTTATGAGTTGTGTCAAGAATTAGGTGTCACCTACCATCGCCCACCTATGCCCAATACGGATAGCCATTTAATTGACGCTTTAGTTGCTACTGTACGAGCCAACGAAAACAAAAAATTTAAAGCTTTTCTCCCAGAAGAAGAAACCTTTGATGAGTTAGCGCCTTCGGCAACTACCAAGGACATCATGAAAGAGACAGACGATCTTCAGATGCCAGAATTTGTCAAAAAACTCATTGAGAAAAAAGGCCGTAAAAATGTGAAGATGCCTTACTTGATTAAGAAAATGCTCGAAAAGGCTGGGAAGTTACCAAAAGAGTAAAGAAAAAAGAATTTAACTTAAAGCTAAATCCTTTATCTGTTTTATTTTTTCTCAAGAAGAGCTTTGATTTCTTGAAGAACTTCAAGTTCAGTTGGAGCAGCAGGTGCTTCCTCAACCACTTCCTCTTTCTTACGAAGGTTTTGCGCTTTTTCCATACCTTTAATAACGAAGAAAAGCACAGTACCTACAACGAGAAAGTTGATAATAGCACTCAAGAATTTACCATATGTAACACCATTCCATGCAAGCTCAGCTATGTTTTGTACTTGCGCAGCTTCCAAAGCTGGGTTCAATAGAAGTGGAGTGATGATATCATTAACAAATGAAGTAACGATAGCACCAAAAGCAGAGGCAATGATTACACCGACAGCAAGGTCAACAACATTACCACGAAGCAAGAATTCTTTTAAATCCTTTAACATTTTCATAATGTCCTTTCCTAAATTTCTATCTAATTATATCTTAATTTGTAAAAGAAATCAACATAGATGCTCAGGAAGTCAGTCATAGCTTTTAAATATATAGATTTTACTGAAAATATAGTTTAAAATGATGATCAAAATTTGTGCTAGGATAGTTTCAACCGTATTGACCCTATCTATATTATATTCAACAAACTGGCCAATAACATCAGGAAAGGTTGTAACAAAGATATAAGTTAAAAGAATGTCAAGACAAAGTGTAGAGAGACGAGCTAAGAAAAATTTAGCCAGACGGGTTGGCCAATTTCTTCTCTCTTGTTTAAAGACGATTGTATCATTTGTGAGAAAGGCAAAGAGAATCCCGATAATATTAGCTAGGGCAGTTGCGAGGATTTCCTGGTGGCTGATATGGTAAATAACCAAACGTGATGAAATAGAAACCAGAGTCGTAGCACCACCGAAAAATAGGTAGGAGAGAATCTCGTTATCAAAGAAAGCTTTTATTAGTTTTTTCATGATTTTAGTATAGCATAAAACTGGCTAATGTGCTATACTAGTAGGGTTGATAATCTCAACCCTTGGTGCTTAGCTTCTTTCACCAAGCATATTTTACGCGGGAAACCGTTAAAGGAGAAAATATGAAAAAATTAACTGTTCGTGACATGGCAGATATTGCTATTGTTGCTGCTATTTATGTGGTTTTGACTATTACGCCACCAATCAATGTTCTTAGTTTTGGGGTGTATCAGTTCCGTATTTCAGAAATGTTGAATTTCTTGGCATTTTACAACCCTAAATACATTTTCGGTGTGACAATTGGATGTATGATTGCTAATTTATTTAGTAGTTTTGGCCTAATAGATGTCTTTGTCGGTGGAGGTTCTACCCTAGTTTTCCTAAGTCTAGGTGTATGGCTCTTTGCAAAATACAGCAAAGATTACCTCTTTAACGGATTGATTCGAAAAGATCATTTCTTCTTTTCAATCCTCTTCTCCATTTCAATGATTACCATTGCAGCTGAACTTCATATCTTGACAGAAGCTCCCTTCTTCTTCACATGGTTCTCTACTGGAATTGGTGAGTTTGCATCACTTATCGTAGGTGCGATTTTGATTGGTAAACTGGGACAGCGAATCGATCTAACAAAATAAGAAGTTTATAAGCTAGATTCTTGCTAAATCTAGCTTTTTCATTCTAGAAAATTAAAAGAGAGCGCTTGACAATAACATAGAACTATAGTATACTTTTTAGGTAAGCTGATTTAGCTCAGTTGGCAGAGCGCATCCATGGTAAGGATGAGGTCGCCGGTTCAATCCCGGCAATTAGCATGATAGAAACAAAATGACCTTGGGAGACCAAGGTTTTTCTTATACCTCTATGAAAATGAGGCCCAAGAGTTTTGGCTGTTGACAAAAGTGACTCTATCTAGTAGAATAGTAGATGCGATGAGTCGATAGGTAGTCTTCGGACTGCTATTGAGCATAAGGAGGTCATAACGCAGGAGCGGACCTTGATGAGTTGTGTGAACCTGCTCATCACATGAAGATGCCTCTTAGTCCCTGGTCAATGACTAGGGATTTTTAATTTTCAGAAAATATAACCCAAAAATGCTTTTCAATTTCTGGAAAAAGTAGTATAATACATCTATTATAGAAATTTTTAGAAAATTCCGAAAGAGGTTATTTATGGGATATACAGTTGCTGTAGTCGGCGCGACAGGTGCTGTCGGAGCTCAGATGATAAAAATGTTGGAAGAATCAACACTTCCAATCGATAAAATTCGTTACCTTGCTTCTGCACGTTCAGCAGGCAAAACTTTGAAATTTAAAGACCAAGATATTACGATTGAAGAGACAACTGAGACAGCTTTTGAGGGTGTTGATATTGCACTCTTCTCAGCAGGTGGTTCGACATCAGCTAAGTATGCACCATACGCAGTTCAAGCTGGGGCGGTAGTAGTAGATAACACATCTTATTTCCGTCAAAATCTAGATGTTCCTTTGGTTGTTCCAGAGGTCAATGCCCAGGCACTTGATGCCCACAACGGAATCATTGCCTGCCCTAACTGTTCAACAATCCAAATGATGGTGGCTCTTGAGCCTGTTCGTCAAAAATGGGGCTTGGACCGTATCATCGTTTCAACTTATCAAGCAGTTTCAGGTGCTGGTATGGGAGCGATTCTTGAAACACAACGTGAACTTCGTGAAGTCTTGAATGATGGTGTGAACCCACGTGATTTGCATGCGGAAATCTTACCTTCAGGTGGTGACAAGAAACACTATCCTATCGCCTTTAACGCTCTTCCACAAATCGATGTCTTCACGGACAATGATTACACATACGAAGAGATGAAGATGACCAAGGAAACGAAGAAAATCATGGAAGATGATAGCATTGCAGTGTCTGCAACATGTGTGCGTATTCCAGTCTTGTCAGCTCACTCTGAGTCAGTTTATATCGAAACAAAAGAATTGGCTCCAATCGAAGAAGTGAAAGCAGCTATCGCAGCCTTCCCAGGTGCAGTTCTTGAAGATGATGTAGCGCATCAAATCTATCCTCAAGCTATCAATGCTGTTGGTTCACGTGATACCTTTGTTGGTCGTATCCGTAAAGACTTGGATGCTGAAAAAGGAATCCACATGTGGGTTGTTTCAGATAACCTTCTCAAAGGTGCTGCTTGGAACTCAGTTCAGATCGCAGAAACACTTCACGAACGTGGATTGGTTCGTCCAACAGCTGAGTTGAAATTTGAATTAAAATAGTCATATCGTTTAGGAGTTCAGATGAACTCCTTCTTTGAAATAGAGAGGTGTTTCTCATGTCTTATCAAGATTTAAAAGAGTGTAAAATCATCACAGCCTTTATTACCCCTTTCCATGAGGATGGTTCCATCAACTTTGATGCCATTCCAGCCTTGATTGAGCATTTATTGACCCATCACACAGACGGCATTCTTCTAGCTGGAACGACTGCTGAGAGTCCAACTTTAACCCACGATGAGGAGTTGGAACTCTTTGCGGCTGTACAAAAGATTGTCAATGGACGCGTTCCTTTGATTGCGGGTGTAGGTACCAATGATACGCGTGACTCGATCGAGTTTGTCAAAGAAGTCGCAGACTTTGGTGGCTTCGCTGCTGGACTTGCTATCGTACCATACTACAACAAACCTTCTCAAGAAGGCATGTATCAGCACTTTAAAGCTATTGCAGACGCTTCCGACTTGCCTATTATCATCTATAACATTCCAGGGCGTGTAGTAGTGGAATTAACTCCAGAAACCATGCTTCGCTTGGCTGACCATCCTAATATCATTGGTGTCAAGGAATGTACTAGTTTGGCAAATATGGCTTACTTGATTGAGCACAAGCCAGAAGAATTTTTGATTTATACGGGTGAAGATGGAGATGCTTTTCATGCCATGAACCTTGGTGCGGATGGGGTTATTTCTGTTGCCTCTCATACAAATGGAGATGAGATGTACGAGATGTTTACTGCCATTGCAGAAAGCGATATGAAGAAAGCAGCAGCTATTCAACGTAAGTTCATTCCTAAAGTCAATGCCCTCTTTTCTTATCCGAGTCCTGCTCCAGTTAAGGCAGTTTTGAACTATATGGGATTTGAAGCTGGACCAACTCGTCTACCTCTAGTTCCAGCACCAGAAGAAGATGCCAAACGCATCATCAAAGTTGTCGTAGATGGTGACTACGAAGCAACTAAGGCAACCGTAACAGGTGTCCTTAGACCAGATTACTAATAAAGACAATAAAATCCATGATCGAAAGAACGATCATGGATTTTTCTTATTTTCCTAGACAGAATTGGCTAAAGAGTTGGGTGATGAGTTCATCAGGTGCGGCATCTCCAGTGATTTCACCGAGAATTTCCCAAGTACGAGTCAAGTCAACTTGAAGCAAATCAACTGGCATCCCCAGTTCCAGACCTTGGTTAACAGCTTGTAGGCTTTCAACGGCCTTTTCAATCAAGGAAATATGACGGGCATTTGACAAGTAAGTAGCATCTTGCTCGACCAAACCAGCATTTTCAAAGAAGAGATCGTTAATACGCTCTTCGATCTTATCAATGTTTTGGTTTTTAAGAACTGAAATACGGATGACATCTTCAGGTAGTTCCGAAGTTTCGATCGCTTCAGGAAGATCCGTTTTATTAAGTAGAATAATGCGGTTGGTATCTTGGCTGATTTCTAAGAGTTGGCGATCTTGGGCGGTCAGTGGTTCACTGGCATTTAGTACTAGTAGTACCAAGTCAGCTTCCTTGAGGGCTTTTCTAGAACGTTCGACACCGATTTGTTCCACGATATCATCTGTTTCCCGGATACCGGCTGTATCAATCAATTTGAGAGGAACCCCGTTAATGTTGACGTATTCTTCGATAACATCTCGTGTCGTACCAGCAATATCTGTAACGATAGCCTTGTCTTCACGAAGGAGATTGTTGAGAAGACTGGATTTTCCAACGTTGGGGCGTCCGATGATGGCAGTTGAAATTCCCTCACGAAGGATTTTACCACGACGAGCTGTTCTAAGGAGATTGGTTAGCAATTGTTCAAACTCCATAGTCTTCTCGCGGACAACAGCAGTAGTAGCTTCCTCAACATCGTCGTACTCAGGATAGTCGATATTGACCTCTACTTGGGCAAGCGTATTGAGGATTTCTTGGCGAGTATTATTAATGAGGTCAGAAAGAGAACCGTCCAATTGTTTGACTGCAATATTCATGGCCTTATCTGTCTTAGCACGGATGATGTCCATCACTGCCTCAGCCTGTGTCAAGTCCACGCGACCGTTTAGAAAGGCGCGTTTGGTAAATTCACCAGGTTCTGCCAACCGAGCTCCTTCACGGATAGCTAGTTGGAGAATCTCATTGGTCACCGCAATCCCACCGTGAGTGTTAATCTCGATAATATCCTCACGAGTGAAGGTCTTTGGAGACTTCATAGCTCCAACCATAACTTCGTCCATGACCTTACCACTTTGAGGGTCAACGATGTGACCGTAGTTAAGGGTATGGCTTGCAACCTTGCTCAAGTCTTTTCCTTTAAAAATCTTTTGCGCAATGGCAAAACTATCTGTTCCGCTCAGGCGGACAATACCAATGGCTCCTTCACCTAGTGGAGTAGAGATAGCAGCAATGGTATCAAATTCACGTGTAATCATACTATTTCCTTTTGTATTTCTTTTCTTAGGATAGGTATCCAAGCATCTCTTCAAATTGTAACAAAATTAGACTATTTCTTCAATGGATGCTACTTGGAGATTGAAAAAGCCTAAGCAATTCTGCTTAAGCTAGTTTATTTGGTGCGCATTTCCCCTTGAGGAAAGTAAGTTCCTTCTGGCATGTCGTTGATGATGACATGAACGGCTGATTGAGGTGCTCCAGTGTTGCGGACAACAGCCTCCGTTACTTCCTTAGCAAGAGCTTTCTTTTGCTCGAGCGTGCGACCTTCAAATAAATCGATGCGTACAAATGGCATAATAGCTTCCTCCACTAGTTTTTGATTTCTTCTATTTTACCACATTTTGACGTTTAAAGCTTCAGAAAATTATGATATACTAGAATGTAGCAAAAATTTAGAAATGGACGTGAAATAGAAGCATGGCACAGTTGTATTATCGTTATGGGACCATGAACTCTGGTAAGACGATTGAGATTCTCAAGGTGGCCTATAACTACGAGGAGCAAGGAAAGGGAGTTGTGATTATGACTTCTGCTCTGGATACGCGTGACGGTGTTGGCTATGTGTCGAGTCGAATCGGCATGAAACGCCCAGCCATTGAGATTGAGGAAACGACAGATATCTTCGGCTATATCCGAGACTTACCTGAAAAACCTTACTGTGTGTTGGTCGATGAGGCCCAGTTTCTCAAGCGTCACCATGTTTACGACCTAGCTCGTGTTGTTGATGAGTTAGACATACCTGTCATGGCTTTTGGTTTGAAGAATGACTTTCGCAATGAATTGTTCGAAGGCTCCAAATATCTCTTGCTTTTAGCAGATAAAATCGATGAGATTAAAACCATTTGTCAGTTTTGTAAGAAAAAGGCGACTATGGTGTTGCGTACGCAGGATGGTGTGCCAGTCTACGATGGCGAACAAATTCAGATCGGTGGAAATGAAACCTATATCTCAGTCTGCCGAAAACATTATTTTGCACCTGAAATCAATAAGGAGAATGAAGAAAAATGAACATCTATGATCAACTACAAGCTGTAGAAGACCGTTATGAAGAACTAGGAGAATTGCTCAGTGACCCTGATGTCGTTTCAGACACCAAGCGTTTCATGGAGCTTTCAAGAGAAGAGGCTTCAACTCGTGACACGGTAACAGCCTACCGTGAGTACAAACAAGTCCTTCAAAACATCGTCGATGCTGAAGAAATGATTAAAGAATCAGGCGGAGATGCGGACTTGGAAGAAATGGCCAAGCAAGAATTGAAAGATGCCAAGGCTGAAAAAGAAGAGTATGAAGAAAAATTGAAAATCTTGCTCCTTCCAAAGGATCCAAACGATGACAAGAACATCATCCTTGAAATCCGTGGAGCAGCTGGTGGAGATGAAGCAGCGCTCTTCGCTGGAGATTTGCTAACCATGTATCAAAAGTATGCGGAAGCCCAAGGCTGGCGCTTTGAAGTCATGGAAGCTTCTATGAACGGTGTCGGTGGTTTCAAAGAAGTGGTTGCTATGGTTTCGGGTCAATCTGTATATTCTAAGCTTAAGTACGAATCAGGTGCCCACCGTGTGCAACGTGTCCCTGTAACAGAAAGCCAAGGGCGTGTACACACTTCGACAGCGACAGTGCTTGTCATGCCTGAAGTGGAAGAAGTAGAATACGATATTGATCCAAAAGACCTTCGTGTTGATATCTACCACGCGTCAGGTGCTGGTGGACAGAACGTCAATAAGGTTGCGACTGCAGTTCGTATCGTTCACTTGCCAACTAATATCAAGGTTGAGATGCAGGAAGAACGTACCCAGCAGAAAAACCGTGAGAAGGCCATGAAGATCATCCGTGCGCGTGTTGCTGACCACTTTGCTCAGATTGCTCAAGATGAACAAGACGCTGAGCGAAAGTCAACAATCGGTACTGGTGACCGTTCAGAACGTATCCGTACTTATAATTTCCCTCAAAACCGTGTCACAGACCACCGTATTGGCTTGACCCTCCAAAAACTAGATACGATTTTATCTGGTAAATTGGATGAAGTTGTGGATGCCTTGGTGCTCTATGACCAAACACAAAAATTAGAAGAATTAAATAAATAATGAAATTAGCTCAATTATTTTCAGATTTTGAAGAAGAGTTGATAAGACAAGGAGAGGAAGCAGAAAGCCTCTCTTTTGTCTATCGTAGCCTGAAAAATCTATCTTTTACAGACTTTGTCTTTGCCCTCCAGCAAGAGGTAACAGAGGCCGAAAAACAATTTGTAGAAGAAATTTTCCAGCAGTTAGCGTCCCATAAACCAGCTCAGTATATCATCGGACAGGCAGATTTCTTTGGAATGCAGTTAAAAGTGGATGAGCGAGTTTTGATTCCTCGTCCAGAAACAGAAGAGTTGGTGGAGCTCATCCTCACAGAAAATGCTGAGGAAGGTCTTAAGATTCTAGATATCGGGACTGGAAGTGGTGCCATAGCCCTTGGATTAGCTAAAAACAGACCGGATTGGTCAGTGACAGCAGCAGATATTTCACAAGACGCCTTAGAGCTTGCATCTGAGAATGCTAGCAATCAAAATCTTAATATATTTTTTAAAAAATCTGATTGTTTTGCAGAAATTTCTGAAAAATATGATATAATTGTATCCAATCCACCCTATATCTCTCGTGAAGATGAGTCAGAGGTCGGTTTGAATGTTTTTCATTCAGAACCTCATCTAGCTCTCTTTGCAGATGAGGATGGCCTAGCTATTTACCGCAGAATTGCGGAAGATGCAAAAGACTATCTCACAGATGGTGGTAAGATTTACCTTGAAATTGGATACAAGCAAGGTCAAAGTGTTCCTGCGCTTTTTAGGAAATATCTTCCTGAAAAACGAGTACGAACACTCAAGGACCAATTTGGTCAAGATAGGATGGTTGTAGTTGATGATGGACAGGATTAGACAAGAGTTAGAAAAGGGCGGGGCTGTTGTTCTACCAACCGAGACAGTTTATGGTCTCTTTGCTAAGGCATTAGATGAAAAAGCTGTCGACCATGTTTACAAACTCAAACGTCGTCCTAGAGATAAGGCGCTCAATCTTAATGTCGCTTCTCTAGAGGACATCTTGCACTTTTCAAAGAATCAGCCAATTTATCTAGAAAAAATTGTAGAGACCTTTTTACCAGGTCCCTTGACCATTATCCTCGAAGCCAATGACCGAGTTCCCTATTGGGTCAACTCTGGTCTTTCAACGGTGGGATTTCGGATGCCGAGTCACCCTATTACACTGGATTTGATTCGAGAGACAGGTCCTTTGATTGGGCCGTCTGCCAATATTTCAGGTCAGGCAAGTGGCGTGACCTTTGCTCAAATTCTAGAGGATTTTGATCAAGATGTTCTGGGTCTGGAGGATGATGCTTTTCTAACTGGACAGGATTCGACAATTTTGGATTTGTCTAGAGACAAGGTGAAAATCTTGCGCCAAGGCGCAATTAAACGAGAAGATATTCTTGCTCAGTTGCCAGAGATTTCTTTTGAGGAGGAATGAGATGCTAAGAGATTTGCAAGAAACAGATGTGAATGCTATATGTGAGATTAACCAAGAGGCTTTGGGCTATTCTTTTAGTCCAGAGGACACAGCTAGTCAACTAGCTAAATTATCTCAGGATTCCCATCATTTCCTACTTGGCTATGAGGATGCAGCTAGTCATGTCCTACTTGGATATGTCCATGCTGAAGTTTATGAATCCCTCTATTCCAAAGCAGGATTTAATATTTTAGGCTTAGCAGTTTCGCCTCAAGCACAAGGACGAGGTATCGGTAAAAGCTTACTGCAAGGGTTGGATCAAGAAGCAAAAAGACGGGGTTATGGGTTTATCCGCTTAAACTCTGCTGATCATCGTCTGGGAGCTCATGCATTTTATGAAAAAGTTGGTTATACTTGTGATAAAGTGCAGAAACGGTTTATTCGCATCTTTTAGTATATTTTCTTAAACTAAAGGACCAGTCACACTATAAAGGAGAAGACCTATGATTTTTGACAAAGACGATTTTAAAGCATACGATGCTGATCTCTGGAATGCTATTGCCAAAGAAGAAGAACGCCAACAAAACAACATTGAGTTGATTGCTTCGGAAAACGTGGTTTCCAAGGCGGTTATGGCAGCTCAAGGGTCTATCTTGACGAATAAATACGCTGAAGGTTACCCAGGACGCCGTTATTATGGTGGTACAGATGTGGTAGACGTTGTAGAAACTTTAGCTATTGAACGCGCAAAAGAAATTTTTGGTGCAAAATTTGCCAATGTCCAACCACACTCAGGAAGCCAAGCCAACTGTGCTGCTTACATGGCCTTGATTGAGCCTGGTGATACGGTTATGGGAATGGATTTGGCTGCTGGTGGGCACTTGACCCACGGAGCTCCTGTTAGCTTCTCTGGTCAAACCTACAACTTTGTTTCTTATAGCGTGGATCCTGAAACAGAACTCTTGGACTTTGATGCCATCTTGAAACAAGCACAAGAAGTAAAACCTAAACTAATCGTAGCAGGTGCTTCAGCCTATTCTCAAATTATCGACTTCTCAAAATTCCGTGAAATCGCAGATGCTGTTGGGGCTAAGCTTATGGTCGATATGGCCCATATCGCTGGTTTGGTGGCAGCTGGACTTCACCCAAGCCCAGTACCATACGCTCATATCACGACAACAACGACCCACAAAACCCTTCGTGGACCGCGTGGTGGCTTGATCTTGACCAATGATGAAGACCTAGCTAAGAAAATCAACTCAGCTATTTTCCCTGGTATTCAGGGTGGTCCTTTGGAGCATGTTGTCGCTGCTAAGGCGGTTTCCTTCAAAGAAGTTTTAGATCCAGCCTTCAAGGAATATGCTGCTAATGTCATCAAAAACAGCAAGGCTATGGCGGCTGTCTTCTTGCAAGACCCTGATTTCCGTATCATTTCTGGCGGAACTGAAAACCACCTCTTCCTTGTTGATGTCACTAAGGTTGTAGAAAACGGAAAAGTTGCTCAAAACTTGCTAGATGAAGTTAATATTACCCTAAATAAGAACTCAATCCCATACGAAACCTTGTCACCATTCAAAACAAGTGGTATTCGTATCGGATCTGCAGCCATCACTGCACGTGGATTTGGTGAAGAAGAATGCCGTAAAGTGGCTGGACTCATCATTAAAACCCTTAAGAATGCAGAAAATGAAGCTGTCTTAGAAGAAGTGAGAAGTGAAGTCAAAGCGTTGACAGATGCCTTCCCACTATACGAGGACTAATACTTTTATGGACATTTATATTAAGAAAGCCATTATCCATCAGTTCAGCCCAGATGATACCGAGTTGTTTCTAGTGGATAAGTTTCTCAATATCACTCCAAAAATCGAAGAATACTTGCGCAAAAAAATCGAACGTGTGTATTCAGATGAAGCCAAGACTGGGATTTTCGAAGAAGAAAATCCCTTCTTCAATCACATCACAGATGATTTGTTGGAGACATCAGTAACACTGGCTAATCTCTGGAAAGAGGAGTTCAGTATTTCTGAAAACCTCAAGACCAATGACTTGGTTTTTGTTCAGTTTTCTAAAGAAGGCGTGGAACATTTCGCTTTCTTGCGAATTGCCCTGCGGGAAACCTTGACCCACCTTGGGGGAGAAGTTGATAATCCAATCAAGCTAACTCAGAATAACTTGCCTGGATTTGGAACGGGGGCTGATGAGGCCTTGGTCGTCAATCTTCAAAGTCGCAAGTACCACCTGATAGAAAAACGCATCAAGTACAACGGAACTTTTTTGAACTACTTTTCAGAAAATCTCCTTGCTGTCGCTCCTAAGATTTCTCCCAAGAAATCCATCAAGGAATTGGAAAAAACAGCCCAGAGAATTGCTGAGTCCTTTAACACAGATGATTTTCAGTTTCAATCCAAGGTCAAATCAGCGATTTTCAACAATCTGGAAGAAAGCAATGAATTGTCACCTGAAAAATTAGCCAACGACCTTTTTGATAACAATCTGACAGCTCGTTTGAGCTTTATCGACCAAGTCAAGGAAGCCGTACCAGAACCAGTCCAGTTCGATGAAATTGATGCCAGTCGTCAGCTCAAGAAATTTGAAAATCAAAAACTTTCCTTGTCAAACGGAATCGAACTCATCGTACCCAATAATGTCTATCAAGATGCGGAGTCTGTTGAGTTTATTCAAAATGACAATGGAACCTATTCTATCTTAATCAAAAATATCGAGGATATTCAAAGTAAATAATGTTTAAATTTATAAGAAGAGTGCTTGTGCTAGCAGTCTTCCTTTTCGCAGGATACAAAGCTTATCATATCCATCAGGATGTTAAACAAGTCATGACCTACCAACCCATGGTTCGAGAAATCTTGAGTGAAAGAGATACTCCGGCCAATGAAGAGTTGGTGCTCGCTATGATTTATACCGAAACGAAGGGAAAAGAGCGGGATGTCATGCAGTCTAGTGAGTCTGCTAGTGGCGCTACCAATACCATCAATGACGATGCCTCTAGTATTCGTCAAGGGATACAGACATTAACAGATAACCTTTATCTTGCACAAAACAAAGGAGTAGATGTCTGGACCGCCGTTCAAGCCTATAATTTTGGACCTGCCTATATCGACTTTATCGCTCAGAATGGCAAGGAAAATACACTAGCATTAGCCAAGCGTTATTCCCGAGAAACGGTCGCTCCTATCCTTGGAAATACCACTGGGAAGACCTACACCTATATTAACCCTATTTCTATCTTTCACGGTGCCGAACTCTATGAAAATGGTGGAAATTATTACTACTCGAGACAGGTTCGCTTTAATCTCTATATCATGAAATTCTTTAATTTCTTTTAAACATCTGGTTTGACCAGGTGTTTTTCACTATAAGCTTTCTTTAAGATTGTTTTATTACCCTAGAAAGGTAAAGGAGGGAATACCCCATGAGAAAGAAATTCTTTCTAACTAGTGCTGCGGTATTGTGGGCAGCAACAGCTATGACGAGCGTCCACGCAGCAACTGATGTTCAAAAAGTAATCGATGAAACCTATGTTCAACCTGAATATGTTCTAGGCTCTTCTCTATCTGAAGACCAGAAAAACCAAACTCTTAGCAAACTTGGCTATGACGCATCAAAAGACACCAAAGATATCAAAACTATGACACCTGATATCTATTCGAAAATCATGAATGTGGCTAATGATGCTAGTCTACAGCTCTATTCATCAGCTAAGATTCAAAAGCTGGGTGACAAGTCACCTCTAGAAGTTAAGATTGAAACGCCTGAAAACATCACCAAGGTGACGCAGGATATGTACCGTAACGCTGCAGTGACACTGGGAGTGGAGCATGCCAAAATCACAGTTGCAGCACCTATTCCAGTTACAGGAGAGAGCGCCCTAGCAGGGATTTACTACTCGTTAGAGGCCAATGGTGCCAAAGTACCGCAAGCAAATAAAGACTTGGCCCAAGAGGAGCTAAAAGCCTTATCCGATATTAATGCTGAAAACAAGGATAAATCAGGTTACGATGCCAATAAACTCAATGTCGCTTTGGCAGATATCAAGGCAGGAATCGCAAAAGCAAAAGAAGCCAAAGGTAATCTGACAGAAGAAGATGTCCGCAAAATCGTTGAAGATACACTAAAAAACTACAAACTCGATCAGGTTATAACAGGAAACCAGGTCAATATCATCATCAATTTTGCCCTCAACCTTTCAAAGAGTGACATTTTGAACAATGCTGATTTCACTAAAACCCTAAATGACCTCAAGGAAAGTATTGTATCCCAAGCTGGAGATAGCTTTAAAAATATAAACCTCAACTTTGATGCCAATAAAGCGCTGGAAGACGGGGGCAACTTCTTTAGCTCCCTTTGGCAAGCCATTGTCAACTTCTTCAAGAGTTTTGGTGCTTAGGTCATTTCATGATATAATAGATGGTAACAGAAATGTTGCCGTCTTTTTTTGTCGGCCGATAGAAAGTGAAAAATATGCTAAAGAAAAATGATATTGTAGAAGTTGAAATTGTTGATTTGACCCATGAAGGTGCTGGGGTTGCCAAGATAGAAGGTTTGGTTTTCTTTGTAGAAAATGCTCTACCAACTGAGAAAATCCTCATGCGTATCCTTAAGGTCAATAAAAAGATCGGCTATGGAAAAGTTGAAGAATACCTTACACATTCTCCGCATCGTAACCAAGACCTTGACCTAGCTTATCTACGCTCAGGTATCGCTGACTTGGGGCATCTTGCTTATCCAGAGCAGCTCAAGTTTAAAACCAAGCAAGTCAAAGATAGTCTCTACAAGATTGCTGGCATTACAGATGTAGAGATCATTGAAACGCTCGGTATGGAACATCCAGTCAAGTACCGAAATAAGGCTCAGGTTCCCGTTCGTCGAGTGAATGGTGTCTTGGAAACTGGCTTTTTCCGTAAAAATTCGCATGATCTCATGCCTCTTGAAGATTTCTTTATCCAGGATCCTGTCATTGACCAAGTCGTAGTAGCCCTTCGAGATCTGCTCCGTCGTTATGATTTGAAACCTTATGATGAAAAGGAACAGTCTGGCTTGATTCGGAATCTTGTGATTCGTCGTGGGCACTATTCAGGACAAATCATGCTCATTTTAGTGACAACTCGTCCGAAAGTCTTTCGTGTCGACCAATTGATTGAACAAGTCATCAAGCAGTTCCCAGAGATTGTGTCTGTCATGCAGAATATCAATGACCAGAATACCAATGCGATTTTTGGTAAGGAGTGGAAGACTCTTTATGGTCAAGACTATATTACGGACCAGATGTTGGGAAATGACTACCAAATCGCTGGACCAGCCTTTTACCAGGTCAATACAGAAATGGCAGAAAAACTTTATCAAACAGCTATTGACTTTGCGGAGTTAAGAGAAGATGATGTGGTGATTGACGCTTATTCTGGGATTGGAACGATTGGATTATCCGTTTCCAAGCATGTCAAAGAAGTCTACGGTGTTGAAGTGATTCCAGAAGCAGTAGAGAATAGCCAGAAGAATGCTTCTTTGAACAAGATTACTAATGCCCACTATGTCTGCGACACAGCTGAAAATGCAATGAAGAAGTGGCTCAAGGAAGGTATTCAACCAACCGTTATCTTGGTCGACCCACCACGCAAGGGCTTGACCGAAAACTTTATCAAAGCAAGTGCTCAAACCGGAGCAGACCGTATTGCCTATATCTCTTGTAATGTCGCAACCATGGCGCGTGATATCAAACTATATCAAGAATTGGGATACGAATTGAAGAAAGTCCAGCCGGTGGATCTATTTCCTCAAACGCATCATGTTGAGTGTGTGAGTTTGTTAGTGAAACGCAGTTAAACCTCAAAAAGTTCACCCAAACCAAAGAAAAAGAAATAATTAAATTAGAAGTTGTAGGGGGGAAGAATGAGAATCGGAGTTATTCAAGCAAGTTCGCAAGCGACCAAAAATCAAATAATCTATGATGCTGTATTAAAGTATGCTCCAAAGAAATCTGATGTTATAAATTTTGGCTGTACGATGGAAGAAAATGAAAAATACTCGTATATAGAAATTTCTATTCTTATAGGTATCTTGTTGGCAAGTAGGACAGTTGATTTCGTTGTTACGGGTTGTTCTTCCGGACAAGGAATGATGCTTGCTTGTAATAGTATGCCTGATGTCATTTGCGGATATGCACCTACACCGAATGATGCCTATTTATTTGCTCAGATTAATAATGGAAATGCGATATCATTACCATTAGGTGAAGATTATACATGGTCAGGTATTGAAAATCTTGAAAGAGCAATAGAAGCTCTTTTCTCGGAGCCATTTGGGCAAGGATACCCAAAAAGTGAGGCAGAGAGAAAGGTAAGAGATGCTGAGAAACTTAAAGAAATAAGAAGAATCGGGCAGGTTCAGTTTGAAGAATTCGCAAATGTACTAGATAAATTATTATTTGAATCAATCAAGAGGAAACAGGATGTAATTCAAAATGTAAAGGCGTATGGGAAGAAAGAAATAGCTGATTTAATAAAATGAGTAAATCACAGTTTGTCGGGGTAATACCTTTTAATGATAACCTTATGCTATCGAAAAAGGTTTATAGACATGTTCCCACATACATACATGTTCACTTGGCATACATAGTGTTCACTCGTCTTATGTCGAGTGTGTGGTACTGCTTTTAAGAGCTGATTAAACATGGGTGTATCTAGTGAAAGCCCTACAGTAAGGAGTTTAAACATGAAATTCCATGAATTTGGTGATAAGAATTTGCCTCCTATTTTACTGATATATGGTGGTGGCAGTTCTTGGTGGAATTATCTTCGTCAAGCACGAATCTTGTCAGAAGAATACCGTATTATTCTACCCACTTTGAATGGCCACGGCGAGGAATATCAACTTGATTATGTTTCTACTGAAGATTCTGCTTTGGAGATTCTAGACTATATCAAAGCAAACTGTGGTGGGAAATTGTTTGCAATCGGTGGTGCTTCACTTGGTGGTCAAATTGCCATGGAACTTTTGTCTTTAGACAGTGAAATTGCTGAGAAGGCCATCATAGATGGAAGCCTCTGTATTCCTCAAACAAGGTTAGCTAAAATCAGCATCTTTCTAGTGTCTCTATTTGGTAAACTGATGTTCAATAAATTCTCTTGCAAACTTCAGTTCAGCATGATGAACAAACTCTATCCTAAACTGGCTTTTCCAGAGGAAATAAAAGCTTATTATTTGGAGGATTTGCCAAGGACGCCTATCAAAACATTGGTGACCACTTACAAAAACTATATGGGATGTTACAAGCTGAAAGATATGATTTCTGCTAGCAAGGCTCAGGTTCTGTATATCTATGGTGAAAAAGAATTGAACTGTGTGAAAGAATCAGCGAAATTATTTCATCAGCTACATTCAAATACAATTTTGTATGAAGCAAAGGGCTATAACCACGGCTATTTATCAGCTTACCTGCCTTATGAGTGGATTGATTTGGTGGTGCCATTTTTAAAGAGTGACTCATTAGAAATGTGTAACGAATCTGATATGCCATAAGGAGGAAACGGATGCTAGGAGCAATTGTTGGAGTCATTGTAGGTTCTGTTTACGAATGGAACAATATCAAAACGAAGGGTTTTCCTTTATTTCGAGAGAATTGTTTTTTCACGGATGATACGGTAAGTCCGAACCGCTGAATGTGTAAGCTTGTTAGTGAAACGTGGCTAATCCTCAAAAAAATTATTTTAAGATGAAAACTAGATTGGTTTTAAGGAGGTGTTATATTGATAGAAAGCAGACCTGAGTTTGATAAAATCACATCCTTTGATGAGTTTAATAAATACTACTGGTATCGTGACGAACTTTCACAGATATGCAAGTCATTAGGACTTGAATATAGAGGTACAAAACAGGAACTCAATGATATCATTGAGCAGTACTTTAAGGGGAATTTGATTAAAAAATCATCAATAAAAAGGAAAAAGAAACAAGTAGAAGTCGTTGCCTTAAATACGCCTTTACTTGAATGTGGATTCTCCTTTAATGCACACTTTAGAGAATATTTCTCAACTTTAACAGATGTTTCACCCTTCAAATTTACTGCTGATATGGCAACTGCTTGGAGAAAAGTCAATAGAGAACATGATGTGAGTTTTACAATCCAAGATATGCTAAAAGTTTATTATGGAGATTCAGATTATGCCCAGTATGACCATTCGGTTTGTCAATGGAATCAATTTTTAAAAGACTTTTGTGCAGATGAAAATAGTTGCAACTACTCGAATAAACTAAAAGTAGCTTCCATTCTTTGGAAAGAAGTTAGAAATTCAAGTAATGCAAAAATTTATTCAAAGAATCTTTTGACTGAATATGCTGATAAAGTAAAAGAGTATTGTAAGTAGAAACGCCATCTCACTTGGTGGCAGAGGCAGCTTATGGTATTCCTTATTGGATAAAGGATAAAGCTTATTCTGATTTGGATGAATCCTTAAAGGTGATGGGAAAATAGAATAAAATTATATTAATCTCCGGTACGTCTGATTACTATTTTTTGAGGTTTCATTATATAATAGCATTATATGTAATGGCTGATGTAGTTACACTAACATTTCTATTTAAAAATTAAGGAGTATTATCAATGAAAAAAGCAATGTTAATTATTAACCCTACCTCTGGTGGGGAAAAGGCTTTGGATTATAAGGACAAGCTGGAGAATAAAGCAAAAGAATATTTTGAGCATGTAGAAACCAAAATTACCGAAAAAGCCTTAGACGCAACACACTTTGCTGAGGAAGCTTCACGTGAGCAGTACGATGCAGTGGTTGTGTTTGGAGGGGACGGGACTGTCAATGAAGTTATTTCAGGTATTGCTGAGAGAGAATACGTTCCTAAGTTGGGTATTATCCCAGGCGGTACGGGCAATCTCATTACGAAACTGTTGGAAATCAATCAAGACATTGATGGCGCGATAAATGAACTCGATTTTAATTTAACCAATAAGATTGATATCGGTAAAGCAAATGATAACTATTTTGGTTATATTTTTAGTATCGGTTCTCTGCCTGAGGCGATTCACAATGTGGAGATCGAAGACAAAACAAAATTTGGTATTCTTGCCTATGCTGTAAATACCATGAAGTCTGTGATGACGGATCAGGTCTTTAGCATTAAGATTGAGACAGGAAATGGAAATTATGATGGCGAAGCGAGCCATGTTTTGGTTCTCTTGACAAATTACTTCGCTGACAAGAAAATCTTTGAAGAAAACAAAGATGGCTACGCCAATATTTTGATTCTAAAAGATGCTTCTATATTCTCAAAATTATCCGTCATTCCTGATTTACTAAAAGGGGATGTTGTCGGAAATGATAATATTGAGTATATCAGAGCGCGTACTATTAAAATCTCTTCAGATAGTGAATTGGAGTCAGATGTTGACGGCGATAAATCGGATAACCTACCTGTAGAAATCAAGGTACTGGGCCAGCATATTGAAGTCTTTTCACAACCGAAAGAGTAGAAGATAGAAACAAGTTTGTCTTTCACTGAGAAATAAAGTTTTATATCAAATATTGGAGGAGGGATGAATTCTCTATTTGATGAATTTCGAACAATTTGTTCTCATTTAAACCAAGTCGGAATCACTCCGACGCTCATGGGGTCTTTGGGTTTTGAATACCGTTCAAATGAAGAATGGGGGCCGTCTGACATTGACATTCATGTGCCTGGTGACCCTAGAGGTTGGGAAGCACCTGATCATCTCAGAATTTATGACTGGGAGAAGATAATGAAAGTGATGAAAAACTTAGGATATGCCTTAATAGATATTCATGAGCATGAATTCCAAAAGGATGGTGTGAGTGTTGAATTCGGAAGTATCGATTCTTTACCTGATTTTGCAGGAGTTTCGGAATCAGATATAGAGCTGATTCATCTCGAGGACATCACGTTTCGCGTTCCAAGTTTAGAACAGTATTTAAGTATTTACAAGGCTTCTTCCCAAGATTCTTATCGAAATAACCACAATAACAATAAGGATTTCAAAAAGATAGAATGGTTGGAAAGACAGTTGTAAATCATCATTTGAAAAGTAGCTAGTTGTATGACTGGCTGCTTTTTTATTTATAGAACCAAAACGCCCGAAACTACGAACAAACCTTGCAAATTAAATTCGAAAGTAGTATACTAGAATCACAATTATGAAAACGTTTGCGCAATAAGGTGAATAAAAGTAAACTAGGAGACAAAATAATGGAATTAACAGCCATTTACCACAGACCAGAGTCGGAGTATGCTTATCTTTATAAAGACAAGACAATGCACATTCGTATCCGGACTAAGAAAGATGATATTGAAAGCATCCATTTGCATTATGGAGATACTTTTATCTTTTTAGAGGACCATTATGAAGCAAGCAAGGCAATGATCAAAGTGACTTCCGATGCCTTGTTTGATTACTGGCAAGCAGAAGTTTCAGTGGGCTATGCTCGACTACAGTATCTTTTTGAACTCAAAGATAAGCTAGGTCAGAGTATTTTATATGGCGATAAGGGATATGTTGAAAACATGCTAGAAAACCTTCATTATGAAGGAAATGGCTTTAAAATTCCGTATATCCATGAGATTGATGCTTGCCATGTTCCTGACTGGGTAGCAAAGACGGTATGGTACCAGATTTTCCCAGAACGTTTTGCTAATGGGAACCCTGAAATTTCACCTGAAGGTGCGCTAACTTGGGATTCCTCTATCAAGCCAAAGACGAGTGATTTTTTTGGTGGTGATTTACAGGGCATTATTGATCATCTGGATTACTTGCAAGACTTAGGGATTACAGGTCTTTATCTCTGTCCGATTTTTGAATCCCCAAGTAACCACAAGTACAATACGACGGATTATTTCGAAATTGACCGTCATTTTGGAGATAAGGAAACTTTCCGTCAACTGGTGGACCAAGCCCATCAGAGAGGCATGAAAATCATGCTGGACGCTGTTTTCAACCATATCGGGGACAAATCTCCACAGTGGCAGGATGTCCTCAAGCATGGTGAAGATTCTGTTTACAAAGACTGGTTCCATGTTCAAGAGTTCCCAGTGACCAAGGATAAGCTGGGCAATCCAAGAAAGCTCCCTTACCATACCTTTGCTTTTGCCAGCTATATGCCCAAGCTCAATACGGCAAATCCTCAAGTAAGGGACTATTTACTAAGCGTTGCGACCTACTGGATTGAAGAGTTTGATATCGATGCTTGGCGTTTGGATGTGGCTAATGAAGTGGACCACCAATTTTGGCGAGATTTCCGGAAGGCTGTCCTGGCTAAAAAGCCTGACCTTTATATTCTTGGAGAAGTCTGGCATACTTCACAGCCTTGGCTAAATGGCGATGAATTTCACGCAGTCATGAACTATCCACTCTCTGATACTATCAAGGATTATTTCTTGCGAGGGACTAAGAAGACACCTCAATTTATCGATGAGATCAATAGCCAATCAATGTACTATAGACAACAGATTTCGGAAGTGATGTTCAATCTCTTGGATTCGCATGATACGGAGCGCATTTTGGCTACGTCCAAGGGAGATGTACAACTGGTTAAGTCTGCCCTTGCCTGCCTCTTTCTACAAAGGGGGACACCGTGTTTCTACTATGGAACGGAATTAGAGTTAGATGGAGGACCAGATCCGGATTGTCGTCGTGTCATGCCTTGGGAACGTGTTTCCGATAGCAATGAGATGTTGAATTTTATGAAGAAATTGATTCAGCTTCGCAAGGATGTTTCAGGCATTATCCGACATGGAACCTATAGTCTGCAAGAAATCAGTCCCGATGTAGTATCATTAACATGGGATTATGATGGACAAAAAATCCAAGCTATTTTTAACCAATCAATTGAAAACTATCTTGTAGAAGATAGTGATGCTGTAGCGCTAGCCAGTCATTGCCAAGAATTGGAGCAGCAACTGGTGATATTGCCTAAAGGTTTTGTGATTTTTTACTAGGGAGAAATTAAAAGTGAAAAGAAAATTCTAGTATAGAAAGCATTTTACAAACAGACTATTTGGTGTCTTGCTACAACTGATATATAATTTAACTTAGAGAGAATAGGAGGATTAATCAGATGGAATTAAAAGATTTTACAGAAAAAGAACAGGAAATGATTAAGAAAGGGCTGACTACGTCTAAGATTGGTGACAAGGAAACTGCTGAGAAAATTCTTGCGCTTGTCCCACAAGACTTGATTAAGCGCATCCCTTTTTTTGTCAGAAAACATGCTACAACACGTACTATTAAACGCATTTCAATTGAACACCCTGAACTCTACGCTGCAGCCCAAACAAGTGGTGAAATCCCAGAAAAAGAACGTGAAGAATTGCGTCAGATTATCACGACTATCTTTGAACAAAAGATGAATAAGCATAGTATTAATTAGAGAATGAAAATATATTTTATTGGCGGTTTGGGAAGTAATGTCTGTCATAGCAAGGATTTTCTTCAAGAGCTAGACTCGATTGCTTGTTTTATAAATCCATATGAAAAGTATTTTAGAGATGAAATAGAGTTGAAATCATGGTTTAAAAAGGAGATAGTTGGGGAAGAATCTATCTGTCTGATAGGCCATTCTCTCGGAGGAGATTTGGCTCGTTATTTCGCATCGGAATTTCAAGAAGTGAAAAAACTGATTCTTTTGGATGGTGGCTATTTAGATTTAGATAAGATTTTACCTTTAGATACAGAGTTAGAGGAAACCAAAAACTATATCAAGTCTCAAAACCTTTCTGACATAGATATTCTTATTTCTAAAGAAAAATCTGAAGCAAAGCATTGGTCAAAAAATATGGAAGAAGCTGTAAGACATTCCTATCATTGGAATGTGCAGTATAATAGATATGAGTTAGCTATAAATTATGAAAATATAGAAACGTTACTACAGCTACGGAGAAAAATACAAGCGTTTAAGAGAAAAGTGGGAAATACCTTGTTTATTAGTCCTCGATATCCTAATGAAGTAGCATGGAGAGAAGAGGCTCTAAAAGAATTGCCAGACTATTTTGATACTATTTTTCTAGATAACTTTGGTCATGAGCTTTATACTCAAGCACCTAAAGAAATTGCTTCTTTGATTAATGAGTGGCTCTCTTATTCTTAGCAAACGATTGATTGAACTATGATAATTAATATAAGATTACAGTCTACTCAGATTCAATAAAAAACAAACACCTGATGATTTGTCTGGTGAAGGAAATATTCCACAGTATAGTCAGACGGAATAGATAGAAATAGGTTATAGAATTTGTAACCATAATAGATTTTAAACTTTAAGATGGAGGATTAAAGAGATGGGAAAAATTGAATGGGAAAATGCAAAGACGCGTTTAGATGCCTTGCTTGTCATTGATGAGTATCGAACAGATCCAAATAAGACCTAGCTTCGATTGATCGTTAAGACTGAGGGAAACTATGGGGCTCGTTACCTTATTGACAACGGTTCTGGTGATTCTCTAGATGTGATCTTCACTGATAAAATGATCCTTATAAAGGGCTTTGATCATGAAAGCAGTTTGAGTCAATTTGCTGCGGATGAGTGGAATCAAGACATCATAGACGGATTTTATAGAGGACTAGATGAAAAGTATCAAAACCTTTACTCAGAAGAGCAAAAAGATGAAACAACCTTCTTTATCTGGTATGACGGACAAGAGCATCAAAATAGCTACCAAGATCAAGACGGTGGTGAATGGTTATTATCCTACTTCTTTGACAGTTTTGAGCGATTTCATGAGTTTGTGACGGATTACTATTCAATTACCGTAGATGAGGACTTACTTAGAAAACTCTACAATCAAGGTCAGCTTTCAAAAGTAGAATTGGAGCAGTTGATTCACACTTCCTAGCTGGGAATATGTATAAAATCTGATGAAAAGAATTGATTTTCAATATCAAGTCATACTTTAAGATTATTAAAATATCTAATGGTTGTAGTTTCTTTTTTCTTACTTCTTTGACGTTTTAAAGCGATTTCTTTTTGTCATTGAATGATATTTCACGAACAAAAAACGAAATTCTTTAAAAAAGTTTCATAAAAACCTTTACAAGAACTTATAAACATGATATAGTTATAAGGCTTAGAAAATGAGATGATGTTTTCTAGCAAATATAAACCCGAGTAAAAAATGCCTACGGACAGGCAGGGTTGAATGCCGAAGCGTGGTTGAAAAGCCACATTATTGATAGGGTTAAAAGCCTACTTTTATAAGTTGATGTTAGGAAGCTTGTCCTAATTCATAAATTTTAGTGTGGTGAAAGCACACGTCATCTTGTGAAACGATCAATAAAGTACGTAATATTTGCTACTAGAGAGTTAGGAAACATCAGGAACAGACATACTCAACAGAAACCAAAATACACACGTCAGAAGATTGCAGAGCAGGTGAAAACCTGCTCTTTTTTCATAAGTCAACCTTTAGTCGCCTTTATCTTCTTGAGGTGCTAAAAATATGGTAAAGGAGTATGTCTTGAAGAAGTTAGATCAAAACCAAGCCCCAATTTATGAGGCCTTGGTCAAGCTACGCAAGAAAAGAATTGTCCCTTTTGATGTGCCAGGTCACAAGCGTGGACGGGGAAATCCTGAACTTGTCGAACTGTTAGGAGAAAAATGTGTTGGCATTGATGTCAATTCTATGAAACCTTTGGATAATCTAGGTCATCCCATTTCGATTATTCGGGATGCAGAGGAGCTGGCTGCAGATGCTTTTGGAGCAGCCCACGCCTTTCTCATGATTGGGGGAACAACCTCATCAGTTCAAACTATGATTCTTTCCACCTGTAAGGCTGGAGATAAGATTATTCTACCGAGAAATGTCCATAAATCTGCTATCAATGCGCTGATTCTATGTGGTGCCATTCCCATCTATATCGAGATGAGTGTGGATCCTAAAATCGGCATTGCTTTAGGTCTTGAAAATGAACGGGTGGCTCAGGCAATTAAGGAGCATCCAGATGCCAAGGCCATTTTGATTAACAATCCTACTTACTATGGAATTTGTTCAGACCTCAAGGGTTTAACGGAAATGGCTCACGAAGCTGGCATGATGGTTTTAGTGGATGAAGCCCATGGAGCGCATTTGCATTTTACAGATAAATTGCCACTATCTGCTATGGATGCAGGTGCTGATATGGCGGCGGTCTCTATGCATAAGTCTGGTGGAAGTTTGACTCAAAGTTCCATTCTGCTTATCGGGGAGCAGATGAATCCTGAGTACGTTCGTCAGATCATCAATCTGACCCAGTCTACATCTGCCTCTTACCTACTTATGGCTAGTTTGGATATTTCTCGACGAAACTTAGCTCTTCGTGGCAAAGAGTCTTTTGAAAAAGTCATTGAACTATCCGAGTACGCTCGTCGTGAAATCAATGCTATCGGCGGTTACTATGCCTACTCAAAAGAGTTGATAGACGATGAATCGGTCTGTGATTTTGACGTGACCAAGTTGTCTGTCTATACTCAGGGTATTGGCTTAACAGGTATCGAAGTTTATGACCTCCTGCGAGACGAATACGATATTCAGATCGAGTTTGGGGATATTGGGAATATCTTGGCTTATATTTCAATCGGTGACCGTATTCAAGACATCGAACGTTTGGTCGGTGCTTTGGCGGATATCAAGAGACTCTACTCAAGAGATGGAAAAGATTTGATTGCTGGAGAATATATCCAGTCTGAGTTGGTGCTGTCTCCACAAGAAGCCTTTTATTCAGAGAGAAAAAGTTTGACCTTGGATGAGTCTGTTGGACAGGTCTGTGGGGAATTTGTCATGTGCTATCCTCCAGGGATTCCAATCCTAGCACCAGGTGAACGCATTACACGAGAAATTGTGGATTATATCCAATTTGCCAAAGAACGTGGTTGTTCCCTCCAAGGGACGGAAGATCCAGAGGTCAATCACATTAATGTTACTGAGAGAAAGGAGAACTAGATGGATTTATGGTTTTCTGAAGTTCATACTCCAGATGTGAAATTGTCCCTGAGAACCGCCAAGCAACTCTACGCTGGTAAAAGTGAATGGCAGGATATCGAAGTTTTGGATACACCAGCTTTTGGAAAGATATTGATCTTAAATGGGCATGTCTTGTTTTCAGATGCAGATGATTTTGTTTACAATGAAATGACCGTCCACGTACCCATGGCTGTCCATCCTAATCCTAAGAAAGTATTGGTTATTGGGGGTGGCGACGGCGGTGTTGCCCAAGTATTAACCCTCTATCCTGAACTCGAGCAAATCGATATCGTTGAACCAGATGAGATGTTGGTTGAGGTTTGTCGTGAGTATTTCCCAGACTTTGCTGCTGGATTAGATGACCCTCGTGTCACCATTTACTACCAAAATGGACTGCGATTTTTGAGAAACTGTGAGGATGATTACGATATCATTATCAACGATGCGACAGATCCATTTGGACATACGGAAGGGCTCTTTACCAAGGAATTTTACGGTAACAGTTACAGAGCTCTCAAAGAAGATGGCATCATGATCTATCAGCATGGGAGTCCCTTCTTTGACGAGGATGAGTCAGCTTGCCGAAGTATGCACCGCAAGGTCAATCAAGCATTTCCAATCAGTCGGGTTTATCAGGCCCATATCCCAACCAGTCCAGCGGGCTATTGGTTGTTTGGATTTGCATCGAAAAAATACCACCCTGTCAAAGATTTTGACAAGGAAGGCTGGAAAAAACGCCAGCTTTTCACAGAATACTATACTGCAAACTTACATGTGGGAGCCTTTATGTTGCCCAAGTATGTTGAGGACATTTTAGAAGAAGAGGAAGGAAAAAAATGAGTCGTTTACTAATTATTGGATGTGGGGGCGTTGCCCAAGTTGCTATTTCAAAGATTTGCCAAGATAGCGAAACCTTTACAGAGATTATGATTGCTAGCCGTACCAAGTCAAAATGTGATGACTTGAAGGCTAAACTGGAAGGTAAAACAAGTACAAAGATTGAGACAGCTGCCCTTGACGCTGACAAGGTTGAAGAAGTGATTGCCTTAATTGATAGCTATAAACCAGAAGCTGTTTTGAACGTAGCTTTACCATATCAAGATTTAACAATTATGGATGCTTGCTTGGCAACAGGTGTCCACTATATCGATACCGCCAACTATGAGGCTGAGGACACAGAAGACCCTGAATGGCGTGCTATCTACGAAAAACGCTGCAAGGAACTTGGTTTTACAGCCTACTTTGACTACTCATGGCAATGGGCTTATCAGGAGAAATTCAAAGAAGCAGGCTTGACAGCTTTACTTGGTTCTGGTTTTGACCCAGGTGTAACCAGTGTCTTTTCAGCATACGCTCTCAAACATTACTTTGATGAAATCCACTATATCGACATTTTAGACTGTAATGGTGGTGACCACGGTTATCCATTTGCGACTAACTTCAACCCAGAAATCAATCTCCGAGAGGTTTCTGCGCCAGGTTCTTACTGGGAAGATGGAAAATGGGTCGAAGTCGAAGCCATGTCAATCAAGCGTGAGTATGATTTCCCTCAGGTTGGACAAAAAGACATGTATCTCCTTCACCATGAAGAAATTGAATCATTGGCCAAAAACATTCCTGGAGTAAAACGGATTCGTTTCTTTATGACTTTTGGTCAATCTTATCTAACGCATATGAAATGCTTGGAAAACGTTGGTCTTCTTCGTACGGATGCCATTAACTTTAACGGACAAGACATCGTGCCGATTCAATTCTTAAAAGCTTTGCTACCTGATCCTGCTAGCCTTGGTCCACGCACTGTTGGAAAAACTAATATCGGCTGTATCTTTACAGGTGTCAAAGACGGTGTTGAGAAGACTATCTATATCTACAATGTTTGCGACCATCAGGAATGTTACGCAGAAGTTGGTTCACAAGCTATTTCTTACACAACAGGAGTTCCGGCTATGATTGGGACAAAATTGGTTATGAACGGAACTTGGAAACAACCTGGAGTTTACAACCTTGAAGAATTGGATCCAGATCCATTTATGGAAGCTTTGAATGAGTATGGTTTGCCATGGGTTGTGGTAGAAAACCCACAAATGGTGGACTAATGAAGTTAGAACAAGTACCAACACCAGCCTATGTCATTGACTTAGCCAAGCTAGAAGCCAACTGCCGTATTTTAAAGCAAGTTCAGGAAGAAGCCGGTTGCAAGGTTTTACTGGCCCAGAAGGCTTATTCTCTTTATAAAACCTATCCCTTAATTAGTCAGTATCTGTCAGGTACGACGGCTAGTGGTCTCTATGAGGCTAAGCTAGCTAGAGAAGAGTTCCCGGGGGAAGTCCATGTATTTGCACCTGCTTTCAAGGATGCAGACTTGGAGGAATTGCTGGAGATAACGGACCATATCGTCTTCAACTCGGAGAGACAGTTGCGTAAACACGGTCCTCGTTGCCGAGAGGCTGGTATCAGTATCGGTTTGCGCCTCAACCCTCAGTGTTCAACTCAAGGAGATCACGCGCTCTACGATCCTTGTGCACCTGGATCTCGTTTTGGAGTTACTCTAGACAAGATACCGAGTGATTTGCTGGACTTAGTAGATGGTCTTCATTTTCATACCCTTTGCGAGCAGGGGGCGGATGATTTAGAGACAACTTTGAAAGCAGTCGAAGCGCAGTTTGGTTCTTATTTACATGAGGTCAAATGGCTCAATATGGGTGGAGGACACCACATCACAAGAGAAGACTATGATGTGGATTTGCTGATTTCTGAAATCAAGCGTATCCGAGAAACTTACAATCTTGAAGTCTATATCGAGCCGGGTGAAGCTATTGCGCTCAATGCGGGTTATCTAGCAACTGAAGTATTGGACATTGTCGAAAACGGTATGGATATTTTGGTTTTAGATGCCTCCGCGACCTGCCATATGCCAGATGTACTTGAAATGCCCTATCGTCCACCTTTGAGAAATGGCTTTGAAGCTCAGGAAAAATCCCATACCTATAGACTTTCTTCCAATACCTGTCTGACGGGTGATGTGATTGGCGATTATAGCTTTGAAAATCCAGTCCAAATCGGTGACAGACTCTATTTTGAAGATATGGCTATTTACTCTTTTGTAAAAAATAATACCTTTAACGGTATTGGCTTGCCAAGTCTCTATCTCATGGACGAGCAAGGTGACTGCAGCTTAGTCAAAGCTTTTGGCTATCAAGACTTTAAAGGGAGATTATCATGATAGAAACTCCGAAAAAAGCAGGCTATCGTATGCCAGCAGAGTACGAACCACACCATGGTACCCTCATGATCTGGCCGACTCGACCAGGTTCATGGTCCTTTCAAGGAAAGGCTGCCAAAAGAGCATTTACTCAGATTATCAAGACTATAGCAGAAGGGGAAAGAGTCTATCTTTTGGTGGAGCAAGACTATCTATCTGAAGCCCAATCCTATCTTGGAGACAAGGTCGTTTATTTAGACATTCCCACCAATGATGCCTGGGCGCGTGATACTGGACCGACTATTCTCATCAATGAAAAAAAGAGAAAAGTTGGCAGTCGATTGGTCTTTCAATGCCTGGGGTGGAGCTGTAGATGGTCTTTATCAAGATTATGAAGAGGATAACCAAGTAGCCAGTCGTTTTGCTGAGGCCTTGGAAATGCCTGTTTATGATGCCAAACCTTTTGTACTGGAAGGCGGCGCGATCCATAGCGATGGTCAAGGGACCATTCTTGTGACTGAAAGCTGCTTACTCAGTCCTGGACGCAATCCCCACCTGTCTAAAGAGCAAATTGAAAACACCTTATTAGAGTGCCTTGGCGCTGAAAAAGTTATTTGGCTACCTTATGGTATTTATCAGGACGAAACCAATGAACACGTTGACAATGTTGCAGCCTTCGTTGGTCCTGCAGAGCTTGTCTTGGCTTGGACAGATGATCAAAATGATCCCCAGTATGCTATGTCACTAGCTGACCTTGCCCTTTTAGAGAAGGAAACAGATGCAAAAGGGCGTTCCTTCATCATTCATAAGCTTCCTATCCCAGCGCTTCATCATGTTGTGACCGAAGAGGATTTGCCAGGCTACATCTATGAAGAAGGAGAAGAGGAGCGTTATGCAGGTGAACGTCTTGCAGCTTCCTATGTCAATTTCTATATTGCCAACAAGTCTGTCTTGGTTCCCCAGTTTGAGGATGTCAATGACCAAGTGGCCCTAGATATCCTCAACAAGTGTTTCCCAAACCGTAAGGTCGTAGGAATTCCAGCCAGAGATATTCTCTTAGGTGGTGGCAATATTCACTGTATCACCCAACAAATCCCAGAATAGGAGAAAAAGATGAGAAATGTTAGAGTTGCAGCGATCCAGATGCAATGTGCCAAGGATGTGGCAACAAATATCCAAACAGCAGAGCGTTTAGTACGTCAAGCTGCAGAACAAGGCGCACAAATTATTCTCTTGCCTGAATTATTTGAACGCCCTTATTTCTGTCAGGAACGCCAGTATGACTACTACCAGTATGCCCAGTCAGTGACAGAAAATACCGCCATCCAGCATTTTAAAGTGATTGCTAAGGAACTAGAAGTTGTTCTACCAATTAGTTTTTATGAAAAAGATGGCAATGTCTTGTATAACTCTATTGCCGTTATTGATGCAGATGGGGAAGTGCTGGGTGTTTATCGGAAGACCCACATACCAGATGATCATTATTATCAAGAAAAGTTTTATTTTACGCCTGGTAACACTGGCTTCAAGGTCTGGGATACTCGCTATGCTAAGATTGGGATTGGCATCTGTTGGGATCAATGGTTCCCTGAAACAGCCCGCTGTCTTGCATTGAATGGTGCTGAATTGCTCTTTTATCCAACCGCTATCGGTTCAGAGCCGATTTTGGATACGGATAGTTGTGGTCACTGGCAACGTACCATGCAAGGGCACGCAGCAGCAAATATTGTCCCAGTTATTGCAGCCAATCGTTACGGTTTGGAAGAAGTCACTCCTAGTGAGGAAAATGGTGGACAGAGTTCTAGTCTTGACTTCTATGGTTCCTCCTTTATGACGGATGAAACAGGAGCTATTCTAGAGAGAGCTGAAAGACAAGGAGAAGCTGTTCTGTTAGCAACTTATGACCTTGATAAGGGAGCAAGTGAACGCCTCAACTGGGGACTGTTTCGTGATAGAAGACCAGAAATGTACCAACGGATTACCGACTAGAAGATAAATTTCATAATAAATTTTTGATATTCACGCCTGTCTTACAAAAATGTAAGATAGGCTTTTTAAATGTAAGATGGGTGTACGATTATACGTAGAAATGTATGCTATACTCTATGTAGATCAAAAAGAAAGAGGTTTATTATGAAAAAATGGAATGCGACACAGTTGAAGTATCTGATGGCGGCAGTAATGGTTCTAGACCATATTCCGCATATTACCGGAATCGTTTCTCCTCTGTGGGAAGGTATCTTCCACGCCTTGACCCGTTGTGTGGGAGTTTGGTTTGCCTATATAGCTATGGAAGGATTTATCCATACTCGAAACCTGAGAGACTATCTCATCCGCCTTTGGAGTTGGGCGCTGATCATGTTTGCTGGAAATAGCCTTCTCAATGCCCTATTTGCATCCAAAGGAGTAATGGTCAATAATAATATTTTCTTTACTTTGGCCATCGGTGTCACCATGCTTTGGATTGGTTTTCCCAGAAAAGAGCTGGATAAAAAAGAGAAGTTGTGGCGTCGGATTGGGCTTGCTGGTCTCTTGATTTTCGGTTGTCTTTTTACTGAGGGTGGTATCACCATGCTACCATTTCTCTTGATTAGTTACTCTTGTCGAAATCGCAAGAGCTTGCGAAATCTCCTCTATGCCTTTCTGTGGGCCTTCTTGTTAGTGACTTCCATCCAAATTTACGACACTTGGCACCAAACACTGGAAATGATGCTTTTCAATTCTGACTGGCTCTTTGTCACCGTCTTTCCTTTTATGGCCTTGTATAATGGACAGCGAGGAACGGAAACCAGTTGGAGTAAATATTTCTTTTATATTTTCTACCCAGCGCATCTATGGATTATAGCCTTGATTGCTTATTTGCTTAAGTAGATTCAATTTTCATTAACTCCTTCTTGCTTAAAATGCGAGAGGAGCTTTTCTGTATCTGGAATTCCTAACAAAACATGTTATAATAGTTTTAGAAAGGATGAGGTTTATGGCGAGCATACTTGTAGTTGAAGATAATAATGACATCCAGGAAATTTTAAGAACCCTTCTTGCAGAGGAACACGAGGTGATCCAAGCCTTTTCTGGTACGGAAGGTATCATGCAATTTGACAAAGGTGGCATCGATCTCGTCTTGCTAGATATCATGCTCCCTGGGAAAAATGGTGACCAAGTCTTGCAAGCTATTCGACAAACGAGTCAGACTCCGGTCATCATGCTTACTGCTTTAGGTGATAAAAAGCTCATCAGCCAATATCTCCTAGATGGTGCCAATGATTATGTGGTAAAACCTTTTGATTTAGACGAAGTCTTTGCCAGAGTCACAGTTCAATTACGCCAAAGCGGTGAACATCAGTCAGAAAATCGAAGAGAAATTGATAACCTCGTACAAAACTTTAAAAATATCCAGTTCGATGCGGATAGTTTTGAAATAAGCAATTCTACTGAAACCATTCGCCTTGCAAAGAAAGAGTGCCAGATTCTTCAAATGTTGCTCCATCATCCTAAAAAAATCTTCACCAAGGAAGAACTCTATGAATTGATTTGGGAAGAAAGTTACCTGCCTGGAGACAATACGCTCAACACCCATCTAAGCAATCTCCGTAAAAAACTGTATCAACTGGATCCAAATCATGAGTACATTGAAACCATTTGGGGAGTTGGTGTTCGATTAAAAGGAGACAAATAATGATTTACATTTTGATATCAATATTGCTCCTCATTAACATCATTTTATCAGTGTCTTTGATTCGCTATCATCTAGCAGTTAGAGATTTAAGCAGACAAATCGAAGAGAAGATTTGCTCTGGTAGCATGAAAAGAATCGGGGTAAACTTCTTTTCAAAGACCATTTTGCGTCTACATAACCAAATTGAGAATCTATTTCAAGAAGTGGAGCAAAATCAGCTAATCATGAAGCGTGAAAAACACACCCTAGATATGGCAATCAGTAACATTGCTCACGATATTCGGACACCTTTGACAATCGCTTCAGGATATACTCAGCAACTAATAAAACACCCCGATAATAGTCAGGAAACTTTAAGCAAAATAGCCCATCATCAGGATTTGGTTTCCAAACGGTTGGAGGCTCTCCTCGAATACCGTCATTTGATGGAAGGAGTAGTCAAACCGAAACTGGAAGAACTTGATTTATCAACTTTTATAACGAAAAAGACTTTAGCTTATTACGACGTTTTTCAATCTTCACATATTGTTCTTGATTTTAACGTTGAACCAGGATTGAAGACGACGACTGATGAGGACTTGCTTGATCGAATTATACAAAACCTCCTTGGAAATGTTCTCAAGCACGGCAAGGAGGAGGCTCGACTTTCTTTGAAAAAGGAAGAAAATGGGCATGTTTTGGAAATTGATAACCTAGTCAAAAAGCCTATCAAGAATATAGACAATCTCAGTAATCGTTTTTATTCTGAAAATATGTCGGATACTGAAGAATCCTCTGGTTTAGGTCTCTATATTACCGAGGAATTAGTTCATCTTCTTGGAGCAGATATGAAGCTAGCCACTGATGGAGAATGGTTTTCAGTCTTTATTTATTTTTAACAGCAGAAACCTCCTCTATATTCTAGAGGAGGTCATTTTTTTATAGACTTTTCTTTTTGAAAACGGTAAGACTGCTAAGAGAGAAGAAAAGTATGACAGAAACGCAAACCGTGATGGTATAAAGAATAGATTGACTATTACTAGTCATAGCATAGGCAAAATCTAGGATTAAATATCGTAGAATTTCAATGTCTGGGAAAACAAGCATTGGCATAGAAAGTATGATAGAGCTAATCAGATAACCAATAAATACGGCAAGATAAGAATGAGTTAGGTAGAGAATAAAGGAAACAATCGAAAGCCAAGCGAGAAGGCAGAGAAATTGAAGGGAAATGGTTATCAATAGATTGCCAATAAATCCATCAGGCATGGTCCCAAATCCATTTAAGATAGTTGCTGGAATAAAGGCAATAACAAGGCTAACGATAAGTTGTAAGAAAGCGATACTAGCAAGTACAAAGGTTTTGGCTAGGAAAAACTCGGTACGAGAAACACCCACTGTTAAATTATTTTTATAGAGTTTGCCGATTAAATCAACTCCAAGAACGAGGCATGCCAGGACGATGCAGAGAAAAACGAGGTTTGAACCATTGCTAGACGCGTTGATAAGAGCTTGGACGCCGTCCCAACCTTTGGTCGGAAATTCTGTTTCAGGTGTAGTATTTACTGACATTAGATGTCCTGTAGCGCCAATAGTAGCACCCATTAACATAAGTACAAAGAGAATGAATTCAGTAATCCAGAATCCTTTGGAGCGGAAAAGACGGTAAAAATCTGCTTGAATGGTATGTATCATGATTTTTCTCCTATTCTACCAATTGTGTGAAGTATTCTTCTAGGTTTTGACGGGCAAAGTATATCTCATCAATAGCAACATCAGCCAAAGTTAGTTGCTTAAGAATCTGTTTGACATCTTGTTCATTACCAAAGATATGGATTTCATTTTCAGGGTTTACAACCTTAAACTGGAGCTGGATTTGTTCTTTCAATACCTGACAAGCTCTTTCTTTGTCGCTTGTCTTAAGCACAATATAATCCTCACTTAGTGTTTCAAACTCCGCTTTACTGATTTCACGGATAATCTTACCTTGATCCAGAATACCAAAGCGATTAGCTAAGAGATAGAGTTCTGACAAGATATGGCTAGAGATGAGGATAGTTATTCCTTTTTCTTGATTGAGTCGCTGGATCATGAGGCGAAATTCTTTGATCCCAATTGGGTCAAGTCCGTTAATAGGCTCATCTAAGATAAGGAAGTCTGGTTTGGATAGAAGGGCAATGGCGATACCAAGTCTTTGTTTCATTCCTAGCGAGAAATCACGGAAGACTTTTTTCCCTGTATCAGACAAACCTACATAATCCAGTGTTTCTTGAATGACTTTATCAGCATTTGGAATATGGCGAATCATACAATAATATTTCAGATTCTGGTATGCTGTTAAGTGATTATGGGCTACAGGCGATTCGATAACTGAACCTACTCGAGATAAAGCTTTGGTCCACTCATTTTGTTCTTTGCTAGAAAAGAGAGAAACTGTACCTTTGTCCGCAAACAATAATTGTGTAATGATTTTGATAAGAGTAGTTTTCCCAGCTCCATTTTTTCCAATTAGACCATAAATATCTCCCTCTTTTATGGTTAGACTAAGATCTTGAAGAATAGCTTGTTGGCCGAATTGTTTGGTCAGTCCATGAATTTCGAGTACTGTTTTCATGATTTTCTCCTTTTGATTTATTTTTCTAACTTTAGTATAAGCTATAGAAATCAAAGAAAGCTCAAGTATTTCTAAAGAGTTTCTAAAGTTTTGTGATTTTTAAAATGTCAAAAACCCAGTTAAGGATTTAACTGGGAATTTTCTCTATAAAATATACTTCTCAATGGCACGTGCGACGCCATCTTCTTCGTTGCTTGCTGTTACAGCATCGGCTAGGGATTTGACATGGTCACTGGCATTTCCCATAGCAATACCAAACCCTGCAAACTGGAGCATTTCGATATCGTTATTAGCATCTCCCATGGCCATGATTTCTGAGGAATCAATCTTCAAAATCGCTGCTAGTCGTGAAAGAGCAGTAGCCTTTGTCGTTCCAAGTGGCATGGCTTCATAAATGACAGGCTGCGAACGAACGCCGCTAAATCGTTGACAGAGTTCCTCAGCGAACCGTTGCTCAAAATCGTCTGTTTGCTCTTTTGTTCCTAAAAACATGCCTTGGAACATACGATATTTGCCACTAGTCGCTTCCTCAAGGGAAATTTCAGTCAGGTCTGAAAAAACAAGTTTGGCATCATTTTGAACGATTTGATTAGGCTTGCCACCGAGGACAAAATAATGTTCTTCATCAAAAAGAGTCAACTGGACGTCGCTTTTTTCAGCCAGGTCATAGAGGTATTCAATGTCAGCTGGACTGAGTTCTTGCCAGTCAACTAGACTCCAGTCACTGGTCTGGTGAGTTGAGCAACCGTTATTGACAATGACATACTCATTCTGGAGATCAAGAGCCAGTTTTTTGTAATAAGGAAGAACACCGAAAAGCGGGCGACCTGTACAGAGAACCAATTTGACGCCTTTTTCAATAGCTTTGTGAATAGCAGTGATGTGGGCTTGTGGGATTTCCTTGGCTTCATTAAGGAGGGTTCCGTCCATATCCAAGGCTAATAGTTTAATCATAAGACTTCCTTTTCTAGGTGTTTTGCTTTTATTATAGCATATAGACTATAAAATGTCCGACAGAATTGTAACATTTGACTTTCCTTTTCTTGAAAAAGTAAATAAAATCTTATATAATATGTATACTTAATATTTAAGGAGAAATAATGTCAAAGTATCACTTTAATTCAATTTACAAAAATGATGAAACAGAGTCTACAGGTCTTCTTTTCATTAAAGTTTACAACAAATGGGAAAGTAATTTAAAAAGAGTTTTGAAATCGGTTGGCCTCACTTTGCCTCAATTTATCGTTTTAACCTCGCTCTTGTTTTTGAACAATAGAGAGGAATATGTAACGCAAGTTGATATTTCTCGGTTCACTGGTATGGATGTCATGACGGTTTCCCAGATTGTTAGACTACTGGAGAAGAAGGACTACATTAGACGTGATCAACATCCAAAGGATAGTCGGGCAAAAATGGTCTCAGTGACGAAGTCTGGCGCGGAGAAGGTCAATCAAGCTTTACCCTTAGTAGAAGGGATTGATGAAAATTTTTTTGAAAAACTTTCTAACGATAGAGAAAGTTTTAATCGCATGTTAGCAGTGTTGGAGGATAAAAATGCCTAGATATTGGGTCGGAGTTGTTTCAAAGAACCATGTTTTAAGAGGAGTTGAGGGAAATTTTTGTCAGGTCTGTCATGGAAAGGGCGGCCCCTTAAATCGTATGAAAAAAGGTGACTACCTTTTATACTATAGTCCAAAATACGATATGAATGGTCAAGATAAGTTACAGGCTTTTGTGGCCGTAGGTAAAATTATAGATGACAAAGCCTATCAAGTAGAGCAATTTGAAGGATTCTTTCCCTTTAGACGAAATGTCGAGTATTATCTACCAGTCAAAGATTGTTCCATAGAAATAGCCAGACAACATCCTGAATGGAGAGACTATACTTCTCGACTTCGTTATGGACATTTTGAAGTTTCCAAAGACTTTTTCCTCTATATCTTTCATCATATGAAAGTGGATGATGAAGTATGATTGCTTTGCTAGTTAAATGATTATCAACAAGAATTTTGGATTTGGACTGTGAAGCGAACTTTGCTATAATAGAGTAAGAAACTTTGATAAACCAAACGAGGCTGAGATGAAATTACTGTATACTGATATTCGGACTTCTTTGACAGAAATCTTGACCAGAGAGGCGGAGGAGCTGGTTGCTTCTGGAAAGCGGGTCTTCTACATTGCCCCCAACTCTCTTTCATTTGAAAAGGAACGTGCCGTGCTGGAATGCTTGTCCCAGCAGGCTTCTTTTGCGATTACTGTCACGCGCTTTACTCAAATGGCTCGTTACCTGGTTTTAAATGACTTGCCTACAAAGACCAGTCTTGATGATATCGGTCTTGGAATGGCATTTTATAAATGTCTTGCGGAACTGGACTCCAAAGAGTTACGAGTTTATGGGGCGATTAAACAGGATCCTCAATTTATCCAGCAGCTGATTGAACTTTATCATGAGATGACGACTGCTCAGATGAGCTTTTTGGACTTGGAAAGTTTGACCGATGAGGACAAGAGAGCAGATTTACTCTTGATTTTTGAGAAAGTAACAGCCTATCTCAATCAAGCTCAGTTGGCTCAGGGAAGTCAGTTGTCCCATTTGACTGAGGCTATTGAGAATGATAAGGTAAGTAGTGATTTTAGTCAGATTGCCTTAGTCATTGACGGATTTACCCGTTTTTCTGCTGAGGAAGAACATATGGTGGATCTACTCCACCGTAAAGGTGTTGAGATTGTCATTGGTGCTTATGCAAGCAAGAAGGCCTATACCAGTCCGTTCACTGAAGGCAATCTCTACCAAGCTAGTATGGAATTTCTTCATCATTTAGGTGCTAAATACCAAACCCCTGCTCAAGACCGTTCTCAGACTCATGAGTACATGGATAGTTTTGACAAGGCCTCTCGTTTACTAGAGTCTTCTTATGACTTTTCAGAACTTGCTTTAGATGTAGATGAGAAGGACCGTGAAAACCTGCAAATCTGGTCTTGTTTAACGCAAAAAGAGGAGTTGGAGTTGGTAGCGCGTAGCATCCGTCAGAAATTACATGACAATCCAGACTTGAGTTACAAGCATTTTCGCATTCTGTTAGGAGATGTGGCTTCTTATCAGTTATCTCTCAAGACAATCTTTGACCAGTACCAGATTCCTTTCTATCTTGGTAGAAGCGAATCCATGGCTCATCATCCCTTGACCCAGTATGTCGAGTCTATTTTACGATTAAAACGCTACCGTTTCCGTCAGGAGGATTTGATTAATCTTCTCAGAACTGGCTTGTATACCGATATTAGTCAAGCTGAGATTGATGCCTTTGAACAATACCTCCTCTATCTTGGCATCAATGGCTTGCCATCCTTTCAGCAGGCCTTCACAAAATCCCACCATGGAAAATTCAATTTGGAACGTTTGAACGCCATTCGTCTGCGAGTTTTGACGCCACTTGAAACCTTATTTGCCAGTCGGAAGCAAAAGGCTGAAAATCTCTTGCAAAAGTGGAGTACATTTCTAAAAAACGCTGCCTTAAGCAAGCAGATGCAAGAATTGACAGCTACTATGGAAACTCTAGAACAGGAGAGACAAGCTGAAGTTTGGAAAGCTTTCTGCCATGTTTTAGAACAATTTGCGACCGTTTTTGCTGGTTCACAAGTTAGTCTGGAGGACTTCCTGGCCTTGCTTCATTCAGGGATGAGTTTATCTCAGTATCGCACTATTCCAGCAACAGTAGACACTGTTCTGGTGCAGAGTTACGATTTGATCGCACCACTGACTGCTGATTTTGTCTACGCTATTGGGCTGACTCAGGATCATTTGCCAAAAATCGCGCAAAACACCAGTCTGTTAACAGATGAAGAACGACAAAGCCTAAACCAAGCAACCGAAGAGGGATCGCAATTACTGATTGCAAGTAGCGAAAATCTCAAGAAAAATCGCTATACCATGCTTTCTTTAGTCAACGCTGCCCGTAAACAGTTGGTGTTGTCAGCACCAAGTCTCCTCAATGAAAATGAGAGCAAGGAATCTGCCTATCTTCAGGCACTGGTGAGTTTTGGATTTAGCCGGATAGAAAAGAGAATGAACCATAAAAATCTTAGCAAAGAAGATATGGGTTCTTATCACAGTCTCTTGTCTAGTCTCGTTGCCTATCATCAGCAAACTGCTTCTAGTGAAAATGAACAAGATGTGACCTTTGTCAAGGTCTTGGCGCGTGTCATGGGGAAAAAACTTGACCAAAAAGGCCTTGCGAATCCTGCCCTCCCAACAAGTCCAAGCAGTAAGAAGTTGACCAAGGATACCTTACAGGCTCTTTATCCAGTTGACAAGGAGTTTTATCTATCTACATCAGGTTTGACGGAGTTTTACCGCAATGAATACAGTTATTTCCTCCGTTATGTCTTAGGTTTGCAGGAAGAATTACGCCTGCGTCCAGACGCTCGCAGTCACGGGAATTTCTTGCACCGTATTTTTGAGCGTGCCTTTCAGTTACCTGGCGAAGATTCCTTTGACCAACGTTTGGAACAGGCTATCCAAGAAACTGGTCAGGAACGAGAATTTGAAGCCATTTATCAGGAAAGTTTGGAAGCCCAGTTTACCAAGGAAGTTCTACTTGATGTCGCGCGGACTACGGGCCACATCCTTCGTCATAATCCAGCCATTGAAACCATACAAGAGGAGGCAACATTTGGTGGCAAGGAACAGGCCTTTATTCAATTGGATAATGGTCGCAGTGTCCATGTGCGAGGCAAGGTTGACCGCATTGACCGTTTGAAAGCTGATGGAGCGCTGGGAGTGGTGGACTACAAGTCTAGTCTGACTCAGTTCCAGTTTCCACATTTCTTCAATGGGCTTAATTCCCAACTGCCAACCTATCTTGCTGCTCTTAAGGGAGAAGGAGAGCAAAACTTTTTCGGCGCCATGTACTTGGAAATGGCTGAACCTGTCCAATCCTTATTAGCAGTTAAAAATCTTGCAGGAGCAGTAGTAGAAGCCAGCAAGTCTATGAAATACCAAGGGCTCTTTTTAGAAAAAGAAAGCAGTTATTTGGGCGAATTTTACAACAAAAACAAGGCCAATCAGCTGACAGACGAGGAATTCCAGCTCTTACTAGACTATAATGCCCATCTTTACAAGAAGGCAGCTGAAAAGATTTTAGAAGGTCAGTTCACCATCAATCCATACACAGAGAACGGAAGAAGTATTGCTCCATATGTTCAACAACATCAGGCTATTACTGGCTTTGAAGCTAATTACCACTTGGGACAAGCCCGTTTCCTAGAGAAGTTGGACTTAGCTGACGGCAAGCGTCTGGTCGGAGAAAAACTCAAACAAGCTTGGTTTGAAAAAATGAGAGAGGAGTTGAATCGATGAAGCCCATTTCCTTTTTTACTGAGGAAGAAATTCAAAAACTGCAAGAAGCAGAAGCGAGTTCGAGCAAGGAACAGAAGAAAACTGCCGAGCAAATCGAAGCCATTTATACCGCAGGACAAAATATTCTGGTCTCAGCGTCTGCTGGTTCAGGAAAAACCTTTGTAATGGCAGAGCGCATTCTGGACCAATTAGCCCGTGGTGTAGAAATCAGTCAACTCTTTATCTCGACCTTTACCGTCAAGGCTGCTACTGAACTCAAGGAACGTTTGGAGAAAAAAATCAGCCAACAAATTCAAGAAACCAATGATGTTGATCTCAAACAACACTTGGGACGTCAATTGGCAGACCTGCCAAACGCTGCCATCGGAACTATGGACTCCTTCACACAAAAGTTCCTCGGCAAACATGGTTATCTGATTGATATCGCACCGAACTTCCGTATTCTACAAAATGAAAGTGAACAGTTACTCTTAAAAAACGAAGTTTTTCATCAGGTTTTTGAAGATCATTACCAAGGTGAAAATAAAGAGAGCTTTAGTCGATTGGTCAAGAACTTTGCTGGACGAGGCAAGGATGAACGTGGTCTGCGCCAGCAAGTCTACAAAATCTATGATTTCCTCCAATCCACCAGTAGTCCACAAAAATGGTTGAACGAGTCTTTTCTCAAAGGGTTTGAAGAAGCTGACTTTGTAATTGAAAAAGACAAATTAACTGAGCAAATCAAACAGGCGCTTTGGGATTTGGAAACTTTCCTCCGTTATCATCTGGATCATGATGCAAAGGAGTTTCCAAAAGCTACCTATTTAGAAGCTGTTCAACAGGTTCTGGATCAAATTGGCTCCTTAAATCAAGAGTCCGATAGCCAGGCTTATCAAGCAGTGCTTACGCGTGTTGTTGCTATCTCGAAAGAAAAAAATGGTCGAGCTCTAGCTAATTCTAGTCGTAAGGCCGATTTGAAGCCACTGGCTGATGCCTATAACGATGAGAGAAAGGCCCAGTTTGCTAAACTAGGACAACTGTCAGACCAGATAACCATTCTCGACTATCAAGAGCGTTATCATGGAGACACCTGGGAGTTATCTAAAACTTTCCAAACATTTATGAGTGATTTTGTGGAGGCCTATCGTGAACGTAAACGCCAGGAGAATGCCTTTGAATTCGCTGATATCAGCCATTACACCATTGAAATTCTAGAGAATTTCCCACAGGTTCGCGAGGCTTACCAGGAGCGATTCCACGAAGTCATGGTCGATGAGTATCAGGATACCAACCACATTCAAGAACGGATGCTGGAATTGCTGTCGAATGGTCATAATCGCTTTATGGTGGGGGATATCAAGCAGTCCATCTACCGTTTCCGTCAGGCGGATCCGCAGATTTTCAATGAAAAATTCCAACGCTATGCGCAAAATCCTCAAGAAGGCAAGTTGATCCTCCTCAAGGAAAATTTCCGTAGCAGTTCAGAAGTGCTATCAGCAACCAACGATGTTTTTGAACGCCTCATGGACCAAGAAGTCGGCGAAATCAACTATGATAGCATGCACCAGCTTATTTTTGCCAATACTAAACTAACTCCCAATCCAGACAACAAGGCAGAATTTCTCCTCTACGATAAGGACGACAGCGGACAAGAGGAGGAAGAGAGCCAAACAGAAACAAAACTCACAGGAGAAATGCGCCTAGTCATCAAGGAAATCTTGAAACTTCATCAGGAAAAAGGTGTTTCTTTTAAAGAAATCGCACTTTTGACCTCCAGCCGCAGTCGAAATGATCAGATTCTCCTCGCCCTGTCTGAGTACGGGATTCCAGTTAAAACCGACGGCGAGCAAAACAATTATCTCCAATCCCTAGAAGTACAAGTCATGCTGGATACGCTTCGTGTCATCCACAATCCCCTGCAAGACTATGCCTTGGTTGCCCTTATGAAGTCCCCAATGTTTAGCTTTGATGAGGACGAGTTGGCACGCTTGTCCCTTCAGAAAGCAGAAGATAAGGTCCAAGAAAATCTCTATGAGAAACTGGTCAATGCTCATAAACAAGCAGCTAGCCAGAAAGAGTTAATTCACACAGATCTAGCAGAAAAATTAAATCAATTCATGGATATCTTGGATTCTTGGCGCTTATATGCCAAAACCCACTCTCTCTATGACTTGATTTGGAAGATTTACAACGACCGTTTTTATTATGACTATGTTGGGGCTTTGCCAAATGGCCCTGCTAGACAGGCCAATCTCTATGCCCTAGCGCTACGTGCTGACCAGTTTGAAAAGAGTAATTTCAAGGGCTTGTCGCGTTTTATACGTATGATTGACCAAGTCCTAGAAGCCCAGCACGATCTCGCAAGCGTAGCCGTCGCACCGCCTAAAGATGCCGTGGAACTCATGACTATTCACAAGAGCAAAGGGCTGGAGTTCCCTTACGTCTTTATCCTCAATATGGATCAGGACTTCAACAAGCAAGACTCGATGTCAGACGTCATTCTCAGCCGTCAAAATGGACTTGGTGTCAAATACATAGCCAAGGTGGAAACAGGAGCAGTGGAAGCACACTATCCTAAAACCATCAAACTCTCCATTCCCAGCCTTACCTATACGCAGAATGAAGAAGAACTGCAATTGGCTAGCTATTCAGAGCAGATGCGTCTGCTGTATGTTGCCATGACGAGAGCTGAGAAAAAGCTCTATCTTGTTGGCAAGGGTTCTCGTGAAAAGCTAGAAGCCAAGGAATATCCAGCAGCTGAAAACGGGAAAATAGATAAACATACTAGACTGCAAGCAAGAAATTTCCAAGATTGGGTCTGGGCTATCAGTAAAGTATTTACCAAGGATAATCTCAACTTTAGCTATCGTTTTGTTGGTGAAGACCAGTTGACTAGAGAAGCTATCGGAGAATTGGAAAACAAGAACCCTCTACAAGATAGTTCTCAAGCAGACAACCGTCAGTCAGAGACCATCAAAGAAGCTCTGGAAATGCTGAAAGAGGTGGAAGTTTATAATACTCTCCACCGCGCAGCCGTTGAACTACCAAGTGTTCAAACCCCAAGCCAAATCAAGAAATTCTACGAACCCGTTATGGATATGGAAGGGGTAGAAATTGCTAACCAAACTCAATCACCGGAAAAACAAATCAGATTTGATTTACCAGATTTTTCAACTAAAGAAAAGGTAACTGGAGCTGAGATTGGTAGTGCAACCCACGAACTGATGCAAAGAATTGACCTTAGTCAGCAACCAACACTTGCTAGCCTGAAAGATACTCTTAAACAAGTTCAGACTAGTCCAGCTGTAAGAGACAAGATCAATCTTTCTAAAATTCTCGCATTCTTTGATACAGCACTTGGTCAGGAAATTCTCGCTAATACCGGCCATCTCTACCGCGAGCAACCTTTTTCTATGCTCAAGCGGGACCAAAAAAGTCAGGAAGACTTTGTTGTTCGTGGGATCTTGGACGGCTATCTACTTTACGAGGACAGAATTATTCTTTTCGACTATAAGACAGACCGTTATGATGAACCAAGTCAACTCATAGACCGCTATCGTGGCCAGTTAGCCCTATACGGTGAGGCCTTATCACGAGCCTATTCGATTGAAAACATTGAAAAATACTTGATTTTACTCGGCAAAGACGAGGTTCAAGTTGTAAAAGTATAATTTATACTCTTCGAAAATCTCTTCAAACCACGTCAGCTTCACCTTGCCGTATATAGGTGACTGACTTCGTCAGTTCTATCCACAACCTCAAAACCATGTTTTGAGCTGACTTCGTCAGTCTTATCTACAACCTCAAAGCAGTGCTTTGAGCAACCTGCGGCTAGCTTCCTAGTTTGCTTTTTGATTTTCATTGAGTATTAGAAAGGAGACCTCATGCCACTTCCAGTTAGAAAATCCCTGCACGATGCGGTTTTACAGGCTTCAAAAGCTGATACTTGGGATCAAGCTACCAAGGAATGGAATGAAGTTTCCTTGATTTTTAATGGCATTGGCCGTAGTAACTGTGTCTGCGGGAATGCCATTAAATACTCTTACGAACTCTTTAATACTGTCACAGGTCAGCGTCTCTTTCCTATCGGAAGTGACTGTGTTCGCCATTTTCATCGTATTAGTCTCGATCAGCAACTAGAAGAGGAAGAAAAACTTCTCAGAAAGCTGGAAAATCTGACTAGAAAAGCCAAGAAAAAGGGAAAAATCAAGGTCAATAAAGTCGATTTTGACGAACGACTTCTAAATTGGTTTTGGGAAAAAGGTGTTTTCAAAGCCAATCGTGGCAATCAATTCTCGCCTGAGAAAGACTACCAGCTTTTCTTAGAAGTCTTTAAAGGAGGAAGTTGGACCAAGGCAGAGCCAAAGAAGAAGGCTCGTATGGAAGAAGTGCTGGAAAAGTGTATCAAACCTTTTTTACTTGGTAAGACCGATGAACAACTCTACCTTGTCAAGCTAGGTAAGGAGAAAATCGACTACGAACAGCATTTACGGATTCAGGCAGAGAAAGAACGTAAGAAAAGAGATAAAATTGCCAAGCAATACGCAGATAATCTCATCCTAGCCATGGGGCCCGCTGAACGCGCCTATCAAGATTATTTTAGCTTTACAGAAACTCTCACACTAGAAGAACGAAAATGGGAAAAAATTCTTTTTGGAAAGAATAGAGAAGAACGAGCTCTCAAGGCTAAACAAAACCAGAAAGAGCTGGAAAAGGATCAGAGAATTGCAAGTCAAGATCCTATTGAACGAAAGCAGAAGCAGACTTGGCTTCTCAATTCTTATTTTAGTGGTTTGCCTGATGAAAAAGCCAGATTTGCTCGACTCTTACTAGAGTATCGAAAAAGTGGTGAAGTACCCTTTTCAGATGATTACTTATCTGGGCATCTCATCGACTTTTTCTACAAGATGAAAGCCTTTGAGTTTGAGATTGCACCAGAACAAGTCCGCGATTTTCTAAAAGAATGCCTTCAGGCAGAACATCTATCATCAGCACAGGAAAGCTGGATTAGAGGGATTTTGACAAATTGCCTTCACCCGTTTTTAGATAGATTGCTCATATAGAAAAAAATCCTACCTTGTCTATGCATGGTAGGATTTATGTATCTCCAAAGATGTACTGGTACAGTTGGACAACTTTCTGAAAACATTGTGTGTCCATTCTTGTTATTTTTTGAGCATTACGCATCCGAAAATCAAAGGTATAAAGTTGAAATGGATTGACAGCGCCATCTACCTTATCCGACGAGACAGGAACGAGCAAGCCTTTTTCTGCCAACCGTTGTTGACCGTGAGTGATAGGACAGACAGCCACAAAACCAGTTTGCAAGGCATATTCTCTCCTAGAAACGACCAAGGCAGGTCGCCGTTTCTGGATTTCTCGACCGACTGATGGATCAAAGTCCAGCCAAATGATATCCTGCTTTTCAGGAATATAGTCAGATTTCGCTATCAAGTGACCATACCCCTTCAAAATCGTTTGTCATTCTCAAATCAGTAATTCCATCAAAAGGATCTTTCAGTTTTGGAGCTAAGACAATGACTCCGTCAATCCCTTTGTAGACAACCATTTCTTGCCCTTCTGACATACCCAAATTTTTAGGAATGGTCACAGTGAGAGAGTTTCCCACCTTTCGAGTCTTTACTGTATTCATTGCTCTACCTCCACGAATTAGTATACATTAAGTATATACTTGAAAACAAAAAAAGTCAAGTAAAATCGTTACTGGCATCAAGAATGTGTCGGACCTATACTATTTGCCATTTATTATGGTCAAAGCCTGTGCAAAAGTTCCTCATTTATGATAGAATAGGTAGTAAGAAAGAAAACGTTTTTACTACGTTTTTTTTAGTCGGAAGGGGAAATGTTTATGGCTACTATTCAATGGTTTCCGGGTCACATGTCTAAGGCACGGAGGCAAGTTCAGGAGAATCTAAAGTTTGTTGATTTTGTAACGATTTTGGTGGATGCTCGGCTACCTTTATCTAGTCAAAATCCTATGTTAACCAAGATTGTGGGTGATAAACCTAAACTCTTGATTTTAAATAAGGCAGATCTGGCTGATCCAGCAATGACCAAAGAATGGCGTCAGTATTTTGAATCACAGGGAATCCAAACTCTGGCTATCAACTCCAAAGAGCAAGTGAGTGTAAAAGTTGTGACAGATGCTGCTAAAAAGCTCATGGCTGATAAGATTGCACACCAGAAAGAACGCGGTATCAAGATTGAAACCTTGCGGACCATGATTATCGGAATTCCAAATGCCGGCAAGTCAACTCTCATGAACCGTTTGGCTGGGAAAAAAATTGCAGTTGTCGGCAATAAACCAGGTGTTACCAAGGGGCAACAGTGGCTCAAAACCAACAAAGACCTTGAAATCCTAGACACACCAGGGATTCTTTGGCCTAAGTTCGAAGACGAAACCGTCGCTTTGAAACTAGCCCTAACAGGAGCCATTAAAGATCAGTTGCTTCCTATGGATGAAGTGACCATTTTTGGTCTCAATTATTTCAAAAAACACTATCCAGAAAAGCTAGCTGAACGATTCAAACAAATGAAGATAGAAGAAGAAGCACCTGTTATCATCATGGATATGACACGTGCTCTTGGTTTCCGAGACGACTACGACCGCTTTTACAGCCTCTTCGTGAAGGAAGTTCGTGATGGAAAACTGGGTAACTATACCTTAGATACATTGGACGACATCGATGACGACGATTAAAGAAATCAGAGAACTTCTTGCGACTGTCAAAGACTTAGACAATCCTCTTTTTCTGGAATTCGAAAAAGACACTCGTTCTGGAGTTCAAAAGGAAATCAGCAAGCGTAAAAAAGCCATCCAGGCTGAACTAGATGAAGACCTTCGCCTGGAATCCATGCTTTCCTATGAAAAAGAGCTTTACAAACAAGGATTGACCTTTATAGCAGGTGTTGACGAGGTCGGCCGTGGTCCGCTGGCTGGACCTGTAGTTGCAGCAGCGGTAATCTTGCCTAAAAATTGTAAAATCAGAGGCCTCAACGATAGTAAGAAAATCCCTAAAAAGAAGCATGCGGAGATTTTTCAAGCCGTTCAAGACCAAGCTTTATCAATCGGTATTGGTACCATGGATAATCACATTATTGACCAAGTCAATATCTATGAAGCGACAAAACTCGCCATGAAAGAAGCAATCTCTCAGCTCAGTCCGCAACCTGAGCACCTCTTGATAGATGCCATGAAACTGGAGTTACCAATTTCACAAACCTCCATTATCAAAGGAGATGCTAACTCCCTCTCGATCGCAGCTGCATCTATAGTGGCTAAGGTGACACGGGATGAATTGATGAAGGACTATGATGATCAATATCCTGGATATGATTTTGTAACTAATGCAGGATACGGAACAGCTAAACATCTAGAAGGATTGGAAAAACTAGGTGTCACCCCAATTCACCGAACCAGTTTTGAACCAGTCAAAACACTGGTTTCAACCAAGAAAGATAAGTAAGAGGAAATGATTATGGAGGAACAGTCAGAAACACTCAGTTCCAAGAAAGAATTTGCCTTTGCCTCAAGCACCATATTATCCCAAGTTGGGCGAGGAATCATTGTTGGTCTCGTCGTAGGGCTAATCGTCGGATCCTTTCGTTTCTTAATCGAAAAGGGCTTCCACCTGCTACAAGGACTCTATCAAGATCAAGCGTACCTAGTGCGCAATCTTTTTATCATTGGTCTATTTTATTTAATAGTTTGCTGGCTTAGTGCGAGACTAACTCGGTCGGAAAAAGACATCAAGGGTTCAGGAATTCCTCAAGTCGAAGCCGAGCTGAAGGGACTCATGCCCCTCAACTGGTGGAGTGTCCTCTGGAAGAAATATGTATTAGGGATTCTTGCTATTGCCAGTGGTCTTATGCTAGGGCGTGAAGGGCCGAGTATTCAACTTGGAGCTGTTGGTGGTAAAGGTATCGCCAAGTGGCTCAAATCTAGCCCAGTAGAGGAACGCTCCCTGATTGCCAGTGGTGCTGCAGCTGGCTTAGCTGCTGCCTTTAATGCTCCGATTGCTGGGTTGCTCTTTGTCGTAGAAGAAGTATACCACCATTTTTCCCGCTTTTTCTGGGTCTCAACTCTAGCAGCCAGTCTAGTAGCAAACTTTGTCTCACTACTCATATTTGGCCTAACACCCGTACTAGATATGCCAGACAATATTCCTCTCATGACCCTAGACCAGTATTGGATTTACCTGGTTATGGGAGTTTTTCTAGGGCTTTCTGGTTTTCTCTATGAGAAAGCTGTACTCAATGTTGGTCAAATTTATGAATGGCTTGGTCAAAAAATCCATTTGGATAGAGCTTATTATCCAATCCTAGCCTTTATCCTCATCATACCAGTCGGGATTTTCTTGCCACAAATCCTTGGTGGTGGAAATCAGGTCGTTCTTTCTTTGACTGAGCAAGATTTTAGTTTTCAGCTTCTATTAGCTTACTTTTTGATTCGCTTTATTTGGAGCATGATTAGTTATGGAAGCGGCCTCCCAGGAGGAATTTTCCTACCCATTTTGGCGCTTGGTTCCTTACTAGGTGCCCTAGTCGGTGTTATTTGTGTCAACCTTGGATTTGTCAGTCAGGAACAATTTCCTATATTTGTCATTCTGGGAATGAGTGGCTACTTTGGGGCAATATCTAAGGCTCCCTTAACTGCTATGATACTCGTAACCGAAATGGTTGGAGATATTCGCAACCTCATGCCACTTGGCTTAGTGACCTTAGTTGCCTACATCGTCATGGATCTACTCAAGGGTGCTCCAGTCTATGAGGCCATGCTTGAAAAAATGCTACCAGAAGAAGCAACAGACGAAGGAGAAGTTACCCTAATTGAAATCCCTGTATCTGACAAGATAGCTGGAAAGCAGGTTCACGAGCTCAACTTGCCACATAACGTACTCATCACCACCCAAGTTCATAATGGCAAAAGCCAAACAGTTAACGGCTCAACTAGAATGTATCTGGGTGATATGATTCACCTGGTGATTCCAAAAAGTGAAATTGGGAAAGTCAAAGATTTGTTGTTGTAATTTTTATTTACATAATTTATTTTACGTAAAATAAATTTGAAAGGATTCTCTATGAAAAGAAATAAGGCAATTGCGGTATATTTACTAGGTACATTTAGCCAAATAGTATCAGTTTGTCTCCTTTTCTTTTTCTTGAATCATTTTTCTGTTCATTCCAATCTATTAACTGTTTTAGGAATCATTGTTGGTGGGATTTCTTCAGCTCTTTGGGGAATAATTGTTGCAAATCACTATTTTCATATTCATTTTAAGAAGATCGTAAAAGATTTTTTTAACATCCATACTAGTTATAAACATTATTTATTATCTTTTTTCCTAATTATCCTTGATTTTGCTTTTCTAATGTTTGGTGGGAAAATAATAGAATTTAGCTGGTATCTCCCATTTTTGATGTTCATTAAATTTATTGTCTTTGGCGGTATAGAAGAGATTGGATGGCGATATGTCTTTCAACCAATCTTACAAGAGAAGCTACCGTATTTTCACTCAACAATCTTAACATTTTTCAGCTGGGCGATTTGGCATCTGTTGTTCTTTTACATAGATGGTTCCCTAGAAACACTGCAAACTCTACCGTTTTTATTTGGATTGCTGACGAATTCTTTCATACTCTCAGCTCTTTATATCAAGACAAGCAATCTCTGGATTTGTGTTATGACACACTCGATCATTAACGTCTTGTCTCAGCTAACCATAGATACTGATCGATACGAAACCTACCTGATTAAAATTTTCGTCATTTTGATATCCTGCTATATGGTAATACATAAAAAAGATGAGTATAGTCGGTAGCTGATTTTGTTGGAAACAGTATTATTCTTAGGAAAAGTTATTTGCTAAGGAGGACATACATCATAATGAAAATACTCGATGTTTTATATAATTTTTATGGTGATTTTGATTTCATTGAAGAAAAATACAATGAAAAATACGAAGGTATTCTTATCAATATAAAGGAAGAGCAAGGGTATAAAAGATGCCGCTTGGCAAAAAGAACACCAAAAAAAGAAGGATATTTTACAGTTTTTTGGAAAAAAGACCAAAACAACAAGAACATTCCTTATACCAATGAGGACTTAGGAAATGAACTTATAATCGTTATCATTGATAATGATAAGAGGGGACTATTCATTATTCCAAACGAGGTGGCTATTCGTAAAAACATTCTGTCGACAAAAGATAGCAATGGAAAAATGTCTATGCGATTTTATCCTCCTTGGTGCTCAAATTTAAATACAACAGCTCGAGCAACACAAAAATGGCAATTGCAATATTTTAGAGAAATTAAAATATAAACATATTGCCGGATTACATACACACAAAAGACCTGTTTCTTATGATTGTGGAACCAGGTCTTTGTTTTTCTAGAATCCATCAAACACTTACAACATCTTTCCGAAAAACTATAATTTTCTTGAAAAATATATTAGTCTATGCTATACTACTAGTAGACTTAATTATGGAGAAAATACATGAAACGTGAGATTTTACTGGAACGAATCGACAAACTAAAACAAATCATGCCCTGGTATGTCTTGGAATACTACCAATCAAAGCTTGCTGTTCCCTACAGTTTTACAACCTTGTACGAATACCTCAAGGAATACGATCGATTTTTTAGCTGGGTTTTGGAGTCTGGTATTTCAAATGCTGATAAAATGTCTGACATTCCTTTATCAGTCTTGGAAAATATGTCTAAGAAAGATATGGAATCCTTTATCCTGTATCTACGTGAACGACCTTTGCTGAATGCTAATACAACCAAGCAAGGTGTCTCTCAGACGACCATCAATCGGACCTTGTCAGCACTTTCCAGTCTTTACAAGTATCTGACCGAGGAGGTTGAAAACGACCAAGGGGAACCTTATTTCTATCGTAATGTAATGAAGAAAGTTTCAACCAAGAAAAAGAAAGAAACTCTTGCTGCTAGAGCTGAAAACATCAAGCAAAAACTCTTTCTAGGTGATGAAACAGAAGGTTTTCTAACCTATATCGACCAAGAGTACCCACAACAGCTCTCAAATCGTGCTCTCTCGTCATTCAATAAAAATAAAGAACGTGATTTAGCCATTATTGCTCTTCTCTTGGCCTCAGGTGTCCGCTTATCTGAAGCAGTTAATCTGGATCTAAGAGATCTCAATCTCAAAATGATGGTGATTGATGTCACTCGAAAAGGGGGTAAACGAGACTCGGTTAATGTCGCTGCCTTCGCCAAGCCTTACCTTGAAAATTATCTCGCCATTCGAAATCAACGCTATAAAACGGAAAAGACAGATACAGCGCTCTTTCTGACCTTATACCGAGGTGTTCCCAATCGTATCGATGCTTCCAGCGTCGAGAAAATGGTTGCTAAGTACTCTGAGGACTTCAAAGTCCGTGTAACTCCCCACAAACTACGCCATACCCTAGCAACTAGGCTATATGATGCAACTAAATCGCAAGTTTTGGTCAGCCATCAGTTAGGTCATGCTAGCACACAAGTCACTGACCTCTATACCCATATCGTCAATGATGAACAAAAGAATGCTTTAGATAGTTTATAGAATACATAAAAATATTTATGCAAAATATCGCTCATAAAAAGAAGCTGGTCATATAACCAACTTCTTTTCTTTTTACCCCACTACTGCTTCAGCGATTTCTTCACGGCTAATTCCAGAGAAGTAGCGTGTAATGTCAATAGTTTCTAAGGCCTTAAGGACATCTTCGCGTTCATATTTCACGCCACGAAGGACATCTTCTACAGCTGCAACGTCTTCGATACCAAAGAAGTCACCGTAAATCTTGATATCTTGGATTTTTGATTCAATGACGTTAGCAAAAATTTCAACCTTACCACTAGTGAATTTTGTTCCACGACGGACGTTAAATTCAGGTGATTTACCGTAGTTCCAGTCCCAAGTACCGAACTTGGTATCCTTGATACGATTGATTTCGGCTAATTCTTGCTCAGAAAAAACGTATTCAGTCATCTCTGGGTACTCTTTTTTCATGTATTCCAATAGCAAATCTCGGAATTCTTCAACTGTGATTTTTTCTGGTAATTCATTGATAATATTGGTTACACGGGCACGAACGGATTTCACACCTTTTGATTCAAATTTATCTTTTGAAACCTTGAGGGCGTTAGCAAGGACTGACAAATTAACGTCAAAGAGCAAGCAACCGTGGTGCATGATACGCCCATTGATATAGGCTTGGGCATTGCCACAGAATTTTTTGCCATCAATCTCTAGGTCATTACGGCCTGTGAATTCAGCTTTAACGCCTAGTTGAGCTAAGGTATTGATAACTGGAGTTGAGAAGCTCTTGAAGTCAAAGGCCTTGTTTTCATCTTCTTTTGAAATGATGGTGTAGTTGAGGTTGTTTAAATCGTGATAAACAGCTCCACCACCACTGATACGGCGGACTACCTCAATGCCATTCTCTCGAACATAATCACGGTTGATTTCTTCGATAGTATTCTGGTGACGTCCAACAATGATAGATGGTTTGTTAATCCAAAGTAGGAAGATTTGATCCTCGTCTACTAAGTGTTTAAAGGCATATTCTTCCAAGGCGATATTAAATGCAGTGTCGTTTGAATGATTGATAATATATTTCATAGTATTTCCAAAAATTTAGTTTTTAAATTCTGTTCATAGCAATCCAATTTTCTAAAGTGGTAAAAAGAAATGTAACGATAACACGTTACATTTCTCGGAAAAATTGAGACAAGAGGCTCAATTTTTAGGCATGGAACTCTAATAGAGGTCGCTGCCGTCCGCACTACTTTAAGAAAATTTAGTTGAAAAACTTATTTACTTTTTCTTAGGTGAATGAATGGCCATTTCTAGAACATCTGCAAATGCTTCGTACATCACTTCAGAGTAGGTTGGGTGTCCGTGGATAGTCTTCAGCATTTCTTCAACAGTGATTTCCATTTCAATAATGCTTGATGCCTCATTGATCAATTCTGCGGCTGCAGGACCAATGATATGCACACCAAGTATTTCCCCGTATTTCTTATCAGCGATAACTTTTACGAAACCTTGAGCTGCATCAGAAGCAATGGCACGACCGTTAGCAGCAAAGTTGAATTTACCGATGGCTACATCGTATTTCTCACGAGCTTGTTCTTCTGTTAGACCTACTGCTGCTACTTCAGGAAGAGTGTAGATAGCTGCTGGAGTCAAGTTCAATTTGGCAACAGCATGGTTTCCTTTGAGGGCATTTTCAGCAGCAACTTCCCCCATGCGGAAGGCTGCGTGCGCCAACATCTTAGTACCGTTGATGTCACCTGGTGCGTAGATTCCAGGAACAGAAGTTTCCATGTATTCATTGACCTTGATACGTCCACGATCCAATTCAAACTCAACATCGCCAATTCCTTCGAGGTCTGGCACACGACCAATTGAAAGGAGCGCTTTGCTTGCGATGATATCATCTTTTCCTTCAACCTTGATACGAAGTTGACCATTTTCCTCGATGATTTCTTGCAGTTTTGTACCTGTTAAGATGGTCATTCCTTTACGCTCCAAAATCAAGCGAAGATTCTTAGACACTTCCGCATCCATAGCTGGAACGATACGGTCCATCATTTCAATAACAGTTACTTTTGAACCAAATGTCATGAATGCTTGGCCGAGTTCGATACCGACAACCCCACCACCGATGATTACTAGGCTCTCTGGCACTTCGTTCATTTCAAGAATGTCATCACTTGTTATCACAAGTGATGATTCCATACCAGGAACGTTAATCTTGCTGACTTTTGAACCACCAGCAAGGATGATTTTCTTGGTTTCAAGCAATTCCGAACCATTTACCAAGACATTCTTGTCTTTAGTGATGGTACCAATTCCTTTATGAACAGTAACTCCGTAACTACGAAGAAGACCTGCAACTCCACCTACCAAAGTATTGACAACCTTAGACTTGGTTTCAAGGAGTTTATCCATATCTACAGTGAAGTTTGGATTTTCAATCACGATACCACGGTTTGCTGCATGACCGATATTTTCGATGATTTCAGCGTTGTGAAGGTAGGTCTTAGTTGGGATACATCCACGGTTCAAGCAGGTTCCACCAAGTTCAGATTTTTCAACAAGGGCAACCTTCCCACCGAGTTGGGCTGCTTTAATTGCTGCAACATAACCAGCAGGACCTCCACCAATTACAACGATATCAAAGGCATCATCGCTCTTGCCGTCGTTGTTTGAGGCACTAGCTGCAGGTGCAGGTTTTGATTCTGGCGCAGCCGCTCCAGCGCTTGGGATGTTTTCCCCTTCTTCTCCGAGGTAACCGATAACTTCAGTTACTGGAACAGTTTCCCCATCTCCTTTAAGGATGGCAATCAAGTATCCATCTTCTTCGGCTTCTAATTCCATGCTGACTTTGTCAGTCATGATTTCCAAAAGGATTTCTCCTTCTTTTACAAATTCTCCGACTTTTTTATTCCATTGGACGATTTGTCCTTCTGTCATATCCACGCCGGCTTTTGGCATAATTACTTCTAAGGCCATGTCTTACTTCCTTTATCTATATCTCTAAAAATAAATACTGTATTTTTAAACCAACATTGAGATTGGGTTCTCAATCAAGGCTTTCAAGTCTTTCATAAACTTAGCACCAGCCATACCATCTACAACACGGTGATCAATGGTTAATCCAAGGCTCATGATAGGGCGAATGACAATCTCACCATTGACAACTACAGGTTTTTCAACTGTTGAGCTCACCCCTAGGATTGCTGAGTTTGGTTGGTTAATAATCGGACCAAAGGACTGAACACCAAACATTCCCAAATTACTAATTGTGAAGGTTGAATTTTGGAGTTCGCTTGGAGCCAATTTCCCATCCAAGGTACGACCAATGACATCCTTGAAGGCCACAACCAACTCTGAAAGACTCATCTTTTCAGCATTGTAAACAACAGGTGTCATCAATCCATTATCCATTCCAACTGCCATCGCAAGGTTAACATAGTTATGAGTGATAATGGTCTTGCCGTCTTCTGTCAATGAAGCGTTGATGTATGGGTGTTTCATCAATGTTTTCACAACAGCGAGTGAAAGAAGGTCTGTTACAGTAGTCTTTTTACCAGTCGCTTCCATAATCGGATCAAGAACCTTCTTACGAATGGCCAACATTTCAGTCATATCAACTTCATAGTTGAGTGTGAAAGTTGGCGCAGTTAGGTAAGATTCAACCATACGTTGGGCGATAACCTTACGCATTGGTGTCATTGGAATACGCTCAATCTCACCATAAGGAGTGATATTGTCTGGAACTTCTTCCACTTTTTCGATTTGAGCAGGAGACTTGATGGTGTCGTTCTCGATATTTTCAGGAAGCAAGGCCAAAACGTCCTTCTTCATGATTTTACCACGATGACCCGTTCCTTGGATTTCCTGCCAAGCAATGTTATGTTCAAGGGCAATTCGTTTTGCAAGTGGCGAAATGCAAACCACGTTTGTGTCTTTATAAGTTTCCACGTCTTCTTTGTGGACACGACCGTTTGCACCTGAGCCAGAAACGTCGTAGAGGTTGATCCCTAAATCATCCGCTAACTTTCTAGCCGCAGGAGTCGCTCTTAGCTTGTCATCAGCCATGACCTCTCCAATTCTAATTATGATACAAAGGGCATAGAAAGTCAAAGTGAAAATAGGAAACTTGACGAAGAAACTTTAGTTTCTAGGAAAGTTTATCTTTTTCACGCAGACTTTAGCCCGTGTTCGACTCTACAAGTAACTTGTACACGAAACGTGTCTCAAGTTACTAAAATTAAAATCTCTAAAAATTTACGTAATTTAATTTATGTAATATTATTCTTTGTTATAAGTCTTACGGATTGCATCTTTGATGCTTTCAACTGTTGGAATCATTGCATTTTCTAGATTTTGTGCGTAAGGCATTGGCACATCTTCTCCGGCGCAACGGCGGATTGGTGCGTCTAGATAATCAAATGCTTCTGATTCTGAAATAATAGCTGAAATCTCTCCGATATAGCCACTTGTTTTGTGGGCGTCGTTGACCAGAACGACCTTACCAGTCTTCTTCACTGAGTTAATGATGATATCCTTATCAAGAGGAACAAGGGTACGTGGGTCCACAATTTCAACTGAAATTCCCTCTTCTGCTAATTCTTCAGCAGCTTGAACCACACGGCGAAGCATTTTTCCATAAGTAACGACTGTTACATCTGTACCTTCACGTTTGATTTCGCCAACTCCAAGTGGGATTGTGTAGTCTGGATCAATTGGTACTTCCCCTTTTTGGTTAAATTCTGACTTATACTCAAGAATGATAACAGGGTTATTATCACGGATAGAAGACTTGAGCAGTCCTTTCATGTCCGCAGGCGTACCTGGAGCTACAACCTTGAGACCAGGGATGTGTGTAAACCAAGACTCTAGAGATTGCGAGTGCTGGGCCGCAGAACCAACTCCGTTACCAGCTGCACAACGTACAGTCATTGGAACCTGACCTTTACCACCAAACATATAACGTGTTTTAGCAGCTTGGTTGACGATATTATCCATGGCAATAACCGAGAAGTCCATAAAGGTCATATCGACGATTGGACGAAGTCCCGTCATGGCTGCTCCCGCTGCTGCTCCAGAGATAGCAGCTTCAGAAATAGGACAGTCACGGACACGTTCTGGGCCAAATTCTTCGAGCATTCCAACAGAGGTTCCGAAGTCCCCTCCGAAAACACCGACGTCTTCTCCCATCAAGAACACATTTTCATCGCGACGCATTTCCTCAGACATAGCAAGGATAACGGTGTCACGAAACGACATTGTTTTTGTTTCCATTTTTATCTCTTTCTCCTTAGTCTGCGTAAATATCTTCAAATGCTGATTCTAGTGGTGGGAATGGGCTTTCTTCTGCAAATTTAACAGAATCTTCTACTGCTTCCTTGACTTGCGCTTGGATTTCTTCCAATTCTTCTGCACTCGCAATATTGTTTTCAATGAGGTATTTGCGAAGGTTTTCGATTGGGTCTTTTTGTTTCCACAATTCCACTTCTTCACGCGTACGATATTTACCAGGGTCAGATGATGAGTGACCAAGCCAGCGATAGGTTACACTTTCGATCAAGACTGGGCCATTGCCACCACGAACATGATCTACTGCTTTCTTAAATCCTTCATAAACGTCGATGACATTGTTTCCATCTTCGATAAACATTCCAGGGATTCCATAAGCAGCACTACGTTGATGGATATGCTCCACATTGGTCATTTTCTTGATATCCGCAGAAATCCCATAACCGTTGTTAATGCAGTAGAAAATAACAGGAAGTTTCCAAATAGAAGCCATGTTCACTGCTTCGTGGAAAACACCTTCGTTGGTCGCGCCATCTCCAAAGAAGCAGACAACGATTTTACCAGTATGTTGCATTTGCTGACTGAGGGCTGCACCGACAGCGATTCCCATACCACCACCTACGATACCATTGGCACCAAGGTTCCCAGCATCCAAGTCAGCGATGTGCATAGAACCACCTTTTCCTTTACAGGTTCCAGTGTATTTCCCGAGGATTTCAGCCATCATTCCATTGAGGTCAATCCCCTTAGCAATAGCTTGCCCGTGTCCACGGTGATTTGAGGTAATCAGATCATCTGGATTAAGAGCCAGCATCGCTCCGACGTTAGCAGCTTCCTCTCCGACAGAAAAGTGAGTCATACCGGGAACTTTTCCCTTTTTCACTAACTGAGCGATTTTTAAGTCCATGCGACGGATTTCTTCCATCTTACGGAACATCTCTAGCAAAAGATTCTTATCTAAAGTTGACATAATCTTGCCTTTCTAACTTTGTACTTACCTTACTATTTTACCTTTTTTAGTATACACTGTCAAAGTATATGGCTAATAAAATTTCACAATATAAAAAAATAAATCCCTGTTAAAACAGGGATTCTCTCTAGTTAGAGCATTTTTTCACAAAGTTGTTTTTTCAGGATAATTTCTTAAAATTAGCTCAATCTTTTCATTACGGTTTTCAAACGCCATTGATACAAACAACCAGAAACAATCAAGCTGGCAATTAACCCAATCCAGTAGGCAAATGCCCCTAAGTCAGTTACTTGATCTAGTAGATATCCTAGTGGTATCGCTACTCCCCAATATCCGATTAGGCCAAGATAGAAAGGAACGATAGTGTCCTTATACCCTCTTAAAATTCCTTGGAGCGGAGCCGCAAAGGTATCAGCTAATTGGAAAAAGAGACTGTAGGTTAGAAATACAGCTGTTGTTTCAATAAACTGAGGGTCATTTCCATATAGATTTGCAACACGATCTCTATAAATGTAGAGAAAAGATAGGGTAAGACCTGCAAAAATAAGGGCGGTTACTCTCCCCAGACGAGCATAGGTTTTTGCATCCTCAAAACGTTTAGCCCCCACCTCGTAAGACACAACAATCGCCATAGCAGAGGAAATACTCATAGGAAAAGCATACATGAGGCTGGAAAAATTCATAGCTGACTGGTGACTGGCAATGATGAGCGATGAAAACTTAGCCATGATTAGTCCAACCACGGAGAAAATGGCTACTTCAGCAAATACGGTTCCCCCGATTGGTAGACCTAATCGAACACCTTCCTTGATTTTATCTATATTTAGTGGAATGCGTTTTTCAAGATGTAACGCTTTTAACCTTTCTTGTTTGAACAAAACAAGCAGGGAAATGCCCAATAAAACCCAATAGGCTAGCGAAGTTCCTAGCCCTGCTCCTGCGCCACCAAGCTCAGGGAAACCGAAAGCTCCATATATCAAGAGATAGTTAAAACCACTATTGAGCGGAAGTAATAGGAGCATGAGATACATAGATAGTTTGGTCAAACCAAGAGAATCTAACAATGACCGAATGACACTAAAAAGCAACAAGGGAATAATCCCGATAGAAAGGTACCAAAGATAAGAAACTGCAACTGCCGCCACTTGAGCTTCTAGACCAATATGGTTTAAGACAGGTGGCGCTAAGAATACTACCATGCCAAGCAAGAGCAAAGACAGTCCGAAAGCTAAATAGATGAATTGGTAAAAATCAGATGCTACTTCTTCCTTTTTGCCCCGTCCCAGATGATGGCCTATGATGGGAACCATGGCCGAAACAATCCCTGTTAAAAAAGTAAAGAAAGGATTCCATAGACTCGTTGCAGTTGATACTCCTGCTAAGTCCATGGTATTGTACTGTCCAGTCATGGTTGTATCAACAAAAGAGGCAGAATAATTGGCAAACTGATAAATCAGGATAGGGAAAAATATCTTAAGAAATAAGACAAATTTGTCTTTAAATTGATGGGTTGGATACATATACGCTCTCTATTCTTATAGTTTATATAGCAGAGTCCCATCTAGTTTTGATAGACGATTTGTCCCTTACAGATGGTATATTTAACCTGCCCTTTTAAAGTTTCCCCAATAAATGGAGAATTAGCTGATTTTGAAGTAAAGTTTGGACCAACAGTACGATCAGCCTTGGCATCAAAGATAGTGATGTCCGCTGGACCATTCTCAGCCAAGTAACCTGCTTCAAAGTTGTAAAGCTTGGCTGGATTAACAGTCATTTTTTCAAGCAATTCCATCAAGCTTAGCTCACCAGCTTCCACTAAATAAGTCAAACCAAGAGAAAGAGAGGTTTCTAAGCCAGTCATACCAGATGGTGCTTTAGTGATATCTTCTACATTTTTTTCATCTGCATGGTGAGGCGCGTGGTCCGTTGCGATAACTGTGATAACACCTGACTTGAGCCCTTCGATAACGGCTCGACGGTCTGATTCCAAACGAAGCGGAGGATTCATTTTGGCATTGCTTCCTTGTGTCAAAAGGAGAACTTCCGTCTTAGAGAAATGCTGTGGCGCTACTTCTGCTGTGACCTGCGTACCTAGTCCTTGAGCAAACTCCACCACCTTGACACTTTCTTCTTTAGACAAATGCTGAATGTGAACATGGGCCTTGGTTGCATAGGCAATCATAACATCACGCGCAATCATAGCGTACTCAGCCACCCCAGTCGCTCCACAGATATGAAAATGTTCCTTAGCGATGTTTTCGTTAAATCCAAGAATCCCATTCAAACCTGGATCTTCCTCATGAAGACTAATAAAAGTATTAAGTTTTTTAGCTTCTTCCATGGCTTCCTTGACCACTTTACTGCTCTCAAGCGGAATACCGTCATCAGAGAAACCAACTGCTCCAGCTTCCAAAAGTGCCTTAAAGTCAGTTAAGTCTTGGCCATTAAAATTCTTAGTAATGGTCGCAACCGTCTTAACATTGATTTTCTCTTTAGCAGCTGACTGAAGAACTTCTTGCAAAGTCTCCACGTCTGAGATGGTTGGATTGGTATTAGCCATCATGACGACCGTTGTAAAACCACCTGCAGCGGCTGCTAGAGCACCAGTATGGATATCCTCCTTGTGGGTCTGACCAGGTTCACGAAAATGAACATGAATATCCACGAGTCCAGGCGCAACTACAAGCCCAGTAGCATCAATCAGTTCTGCTCCTTCTTCCTTAATTTCAGGCGCAATTTTGACAATTTTCCCATCTTGGACCAAAACATCACACACTTGATCCAAAACAGACTTGGGATCCATTACACGACCATTTTTGATTAGTAACATCTGCTTTCTCCTTTATTCATAGAAATCAACTTGGGTATCCAATAATTTATCCCCATCATAAACAAACTTGGCTGAAAAGAAAGGTTTGTCCTCTAAAAGCCACTCAACAAAAGTGTGATCACCCTCCCAAGTTGGCTTGCTCAAAACCTCATCATAGGGAACCCATTCTAAAGTTCCCTCATTGCAGTCAATCAAGTCACCCTCAAACTCCGTTACCTTAAAAACATAGGTGTACCAGTCTAAATCAGGCGTGAACTCAGGAAAAGTGATAACGCCTTTTAGCACAGGCTTACCTTTCAAACCTGTTTCTTCGAGGATTTCACGCGCTGCGCATTCTTGAGGTGTCTCCCCTCGCTCTAGCTTTCCACCCACACCAATCCATTTGCCTTCATGGACATCATTCGGCTTCTTATTGCGATGGAGCATGAGCAGTTCTTTTCCGTTATCAATGTAGCAAATCGTCGCTAACTGAGGCATATTCTCTCCTTATCTAAGCCAATCGATTGGCACTTGTCCGGTCTCTTTTAAAAATTCATTGGCCTTGGAAAAAGGTTTGGAACCCCAAAATCCTCTATAAACCGATAACGGACTAGGATGGGCTGATTCGATAATTAAGTGGTGTGGATTGGTAATCAAGGCCTTCTTCTTGCGTGCATAAGCACCCCAGAGTACAAAGACTACAGGTCTGTCTAGATTATTGACAACCCGAATCACAGCATCTGTAAAGGGCTCCCATATTAGCCCAGCATGACCATTGGCCTGACCAGCAGGGACCGTCAAGCAAGCATTGAGAAGTAAGACTCCCTGCTCAGCCCAAGACGTCAAATCATGTGATTTCTTAACGCCGATATCATCTGACAATTCTTTTAAAATGTTTTGCAAGGACGGCGGAGCTGGGATTGAGTCAGGTACAGAAAAACTCAATCCCTGAGCTTGACCTGGCCCGTGATAGGGGTCTTGCCCTAGAATCACCACCTTAACCTCTTCTAAAGGTGTTGTCAATAGAGCCTGAAAAACTTTTTCCTTAGGCGGGTAAACTGTTCCTTGCGCATAGACTTGCTCCATAAAGTGGTTTATTTTCCCAAAATACCCTTCAGGTAATCGCTCCTTAATCAAAGCATGCCAAGACGAGTGTTGCATAAAGCCTACTCCTTCATTTTTACTGCCTCTATTATAGCAAAAAGTGGCTATGGAAACCACTTTTTACAGTTCTTACATATACTGTTATTGATCCTACTATTTGACATGAGTGTTCACAGTATCAATCACCCATTAAAAACTTTTCGATTGTATCAATAGCATAGGAAAGTTGATTATTTACAGACATCATCTGTTCATGATTAGCATCCATATAGTAGAGTTCAGATAAGCCACCCCTAGGGAGAAAGAGTGAATAGTGGATATTCATCTTTTCTCGAGTACTTAACTCTATATGATTGCTTATGAAATACTTTAACTCTTTTAACGAATTCACTTGAGCATTCACACATTCTAACTGATACTGCTCAATGAGCTTTAGTAAGTTGTCGATCTCTTCAATGACTTTAGTTTCCATATCAATACCTCTTAGGAAAAGCACTACATAGCATCCAAACAATCCAGCAAGTCTTGGTAAGAATGAACTTCATAAGTCGGCTGGGCTTGCGTCTTATTTTCTAGATGATGGGGATTGTACCAGATAGTATCAATTCCAGCATTGTTGCCACCTTGAATATCAGCTGTTAGGGAATCTCCAATCATCAGGGCCTTTTCTTTATCAAAGCCAGTAATCTGTTGACCGATTTTTTCATAAAACAAAGCATCGGGCTTTTGAGTTTGCAACTGCTCGGAAATAAAGACTTGGTTGAAATAGGGAGCCAGACCTGATTGAGCCAAACGACCTGTCTGAATAGCAGTAATGCCGTTTGTCGCAGCATACAAATCATAATCGCGCTCGATGAGGCTGTCCAAGAGTTCATGAGCACCCGAAAGAGTTTGTCCCTGTTGGGCTAAGTAAAATTGGTAACGCTGAGCAAGTAACCTACCGTCTTTCTCCAGTCCAAAATGAGCAAATAGACGAGAAAAGCGCGTGTTAACCAGCTCTTGTTTACTGATTTTCTTTTGTTCCAAGTCCTTCCAGAGAGCCTTGTTCATAGGAACGTAATAGTCTTTATAGGCTTGAATATCCGCAACTCCTTCTTCCTTTAGAAGTTGCGTCAAAGCCACATCCTCAGCAGCATCAAAATCAAGCAAGGTGTGGTCGAGGTCGAAGAGTAGAAATTTGTAGGGCATTGAGTTTCCTTTCTGAAATGAATTGATATTCACGATGATAAAATAGTTGAATTAAGAATATCAGGATGAAAGCAAATTATTCAGACTTCAAAACCACCTTCAAGAATGAACCGCTTTAGTAAATCTGATGTTTTAACATTTATCTTAAACGTTGTCAGTGTATTTCCAGTTATATTTTCAAAATATGACTTAGCTTTCTGTTTATCAACAGAATTTTTTAAAAGATCAAAACGACCAAATTCATTTAATGTTGTTTCAGTCAACTTCATAGACATCATTTGTCTTAACAGTTCTTCATCAAGACCAAAGGTATCGCTTAAACGTTTAATTCGATCATAATGAATTTGAACCTGATAGTCATTAATGTAGTCACGAAGTGTCAGTGTACTATCTACCTCTATCTCCCCATTTTGAATATCGTGTAAGATTAAATTTGCAATTTTTTGCTCTTCCTGTGTCAGGGTTGCAAAGGTTTTGTGCAGTTCATTCAAAAGACTTTCAGATTCCTCCGTTCCTAAAGCTTTAATATACTTTTGGAAACGAGAATTCATATAGTCAGCATCAATCATTCCAGTATCTATTTCAATTATAGAGGTTGACAAATCAAATGGTACATCACCTGGACCTTTGCCTCCACCACCATTACTCATCAGTTCCTTATAGCGAATAACTAAAATGTTATACGTCGTCTCATCGCATACTACATCCACTACTGATTTTTTCTTTCCAGCACCTTTTGAAATTTCGTAGTGTAATTTAGACCATTTAAAGCCTTGAATCCGGGCTGCTTCAAGATAATCGTTAAACGAATTAAATAGTTTAGCAAATTTTGCTTTTTCACTTCTCTCAGCAGGAAGTTTCTCAAAATTTTCTACACCGGAACTTTCAAAAATTTCTCGAGTCTGATAAAAAAGAGCATTTAGCATTACTAAATTCTGATCTAACTTATTGACAAAAAGCTCTACAGGACTGTCGCCTGAATAAAGCTGAACTGCATCTTCAATATTCCGTTCCATAGTGTGAGGCTTACGATAATAGCGGATGGTACCAAATGGTTTATCCTCTCCAAAAATCCTATTGGTTCGAGAAAATGCTTGGATAATCAGTTCATCCTTCATCAACTGGTCTACATAAAGAGTATTAACCCATTTAGAATCAAAACCTGTTAACATTTGATTTACAACGATAAGTAAGTCTAATTGCTTTTCTGGCTCTCTTTCAATCCATTTATGCTGGTGTTTATGCGCCAAACGATTAGAAACATCCTTTTTGAAACGATCATGAGATGCCAAAGTGTAAAGTTGACCATACTGTTTCTCATAATCCGTTAGAATCTCTACAAGAGCATCTTCTTTAAAATCAAAGTCGTCATTATTATCAACATTTGGATCAAATAACGCTGTTGCTCTTAACTCAGGCTTTATTGCTTTCAGCAATCGATAATAAGAAATAGCTTCTTGGATACTGCTAGTCGCAAAAATAGCATGGAATTTTCCGTTACGACTCAAGGTTAGCCAATTATCACAGATGTCCTTTGCAACAGCTTTCTGATAGTCAGGTGTTAGATATTGATTTTTTGGTATGTAGTCTTCAATTCCTTTGATGTACTTCTCTTTGCTATTCATAAAGCCTGCCATCTTGACTTTTGAACCATCCATAAAGTGATAGTAGACTTTACTCTTTTCTGGCTTACTAACTGCTTCTTCTACACTAGAAGCGTTCGCCTGATCTAGGGCTACTTTTTCTCTGATTTCACGATCCTTATAGATTAAGACTTTATAAGGATCAAAACCTAAAACATTTTTATCGCGAATTCCATCCGCGATGGTGTAATGATGTAATTCTTGACCAAAAATCGAAGTTGTTGTATTCTTTTTTCGCTCATTTTCCTTTTTAATAGGCGTACCAGTAAAACCGAAGAACAGAGCTTGAGGAAATGTCTCTTTAATGGTAATCATCATCTCGCCAAAAGTAGAGCGATGAGCCTCATCGATGATAAATACAATCCTATTCTTTCTCATCTCTTCCAGCTCTGCATCGGTCATCCCGTCCTCCTCTTTGATATTACTCATTTTTTGAATGGAGGTAACAATCAAAGTATTTTCGGGAGACTTACTTTTCAAGCGAGTCTTGAGCATAGTGGTATTTTTTGTTTCTTGAACTGATTCTCTCTCCTCTGCAAAACCTCGATATTCTTTTATAGACTGAGTGCCTAGTTCAATTCTATCCAATAAAAATATTACTTTATCTGCATCTTTTGAGTTAGCAATTAGCTGGGCAGCTTTAAAACTAGTCATGGTCTTGCCAGATCCTGTTGTATGCCAAATAAAACCACCAAGCTGATTGCGATCAGCCCACTTATTTTTAGCTACCCGGTCAGAAATTGCTGCAACTGCATAGTATTGGTAGCTACGTAAAACTTTTAAAATTCCATCCGACTGGTCAGCTATAGTGTAATAACCGATTAGCTGATGCGCCATCGGGATTGACAAAAGATAAACAGCAATATCTTTCCAGTTGTTGATTAACTCATTATTAAAATCTTCCCAATGGAAATAATAATCTGGATTAAAACGTCCATCCGGTCCTGGATTGGCAAAGTAGACAGTTTCATTAGGCTCCATGGCCACAAAGATTTGAACCAAAGAGAAGAACCCTGTGAAAATGCCCTCTCTGGCATACTTTTCGATTTGTGCTGTGGCCTGACTTACTGGAACACCACTGCGTTTTAGCTCCAAGTGAAAGACTGGCATGCCATTAATCAAAAGCATCAAATCGCCTCGTCTATCATGGAGAATGGGAGATTTTGTTGGAAATTGAGGTTGTCTTGCAATCTGATAGCGACTTGAACCTGCAGCAATCTCCTTACGGTTATAGATTTTGAGACTGATCTCTTTTCCGAAATGCTCAGGATCTGCTGGATTGTCTCTTTTGACTGAGACAGAACCTCCGTTAATAAAACCGTTCAGTTTTAGTGGTGTTCGGAGATTTTCAATCTGCTCTAAAATCTGAGCCATTTCACCGTCTGTTAAAGGCTGGTCATTGAGACGGTCGCGTTCACGGTTATTATCAAAGAGAATCTTGGCCCAATTCTCAATCAGATCCTGCTCAGTAGGGTAATAAAGGATTTCTTTTTCCCAACCCTTTGTAAAAAGTACCTCTATCAAGGCCTGTTCAAAATCAGCTTCTTTGCTAAAAACAGTCATCTGTAACTCCTTTACATCATCATTTGTTCAAGTAAAGCTTTTTTCATATTCTGCAGTTTGTCCAGTCTACGCTGTTGAAGGGCAATGAACTTGTCTAGGTCTTGGAAGAGGGATGACAGGATGGAAATCTCTCTAAAATCATTAGGGATAACTAAACTAATCTCTGACATTACATTATTCATTAGTTTCGGGTTGCCAACTTTTGAAACATATTTCCAAGCTTCGTTATTTAATATTTCTGCAATCACTTTATTAGCAAAACCTTCATCAGACAATAAAACACCGTTCACATTTGTACTATAAAATTTTCCTTCCCTGTAATTTACCGTTCCAGCATTTGCTCCATCAGTTGTCCAAGTTATTGCTGTTTCAAATAAATATTTATCATAATATCCTAATAATCCTTCATTTTTGGTTTGAGAAGAATATACGGGATATTTATGAGTATCTGTTTTTTCTTCTGATATCTCCGTTGTTGCTAGTACTTGTCCCCTAGTAACTTTAAAAATATCTGAAACTTTCACTTCCTTCCACTCATCTTCAAATTCTGCGAAGCGAAGGACTGGCTTCTTTTGTCCTTTGGCTGGGGAGAGGAGCTTGAGGTAGGTTTTCTTCTGCTCTTTGAGAATCTCTAACTTACGCTGTTGAAGTGTGATGAGCTTGTCCAGATCTTGGAAGAAGTTGCCAATGGCCCTTTGTTCGGGTGGGGTAGGGAGAGAAATATCCAACTCCTTTACAAGAGTACCTGAAAGATTACCCTGACCCCCTTGAAGATATTTATCTGTTATATTCTTTTTTTGATATTTCAACCACTGCATTATAAATCCAGAATTATAATTTATTTTAGGAACTATGCATAGAATTGCTTGGTTTATGGCACCATTAATTTTAGAAATATCTACTTCTCCACTTGTGGCTCCATATAAAGCATAAAGAATATCTCCCTTTTTGACTAACTTAGCAGAAGAATTCTCCAAGCCTTCATTAGTTAAAAATAATTCTGTTGAATCTGACTTAATCTCAGCCGATCGAATAAAAGGAATCTCCCCACCATAATATCTTTTATTTCCTACTGCTGGTGTTCCACCAGAGAAAGAGGTAGAAATATCCCCCAACTTCCGCTGTTCCCAAGCTTCCGCATTTTGATCTGAAAATTCTTTGAAACGAATAGCTGGTGCTTTTCTCTCTTCCGTCATCTTATTTTCTATTTAGGAGATTTTGAAACTCCCTTAATCCTTTCATATCAAATTCTGGCCCATCCAACTGGTCAATCATATCAGAGAGACTTTGCTCGACAGCTGCTAGCTCTTTGCTGACATCTTCAAAAGTTTCTGAGTATTTATCCGCTACTCCTGTGACATGTTTTATCAGCTGAGTAAATAAGACATCTGGTAATCGATTCAGCTGATCAACGACCGGAACAATCCATTTCTTCTCAAGCAGTTCATTTGCCTCCTCATCTGACAAGTTTTCAATAACTTGCTTCGTTTTCAAATGAAGCTCTTTCTCTGCTTTCTTAACTATAGCAGCTAGTTGCTTTTCTTCGTCTTGAAGTTCAATGACATTCTGTAAAGTAGCCTCAAAGCTTCCTTCCTCAAAAACTATTTGACTCTGCAACAACCGGATATAGCCTTTCACCTTAACTGCTCCGTAAGTTTTGTCTTTTAATGCCTCCATTGATGACCAGGATACCTCAGGGTGAGCAGCTATAAAATCCATTTTTTCTGCTTTCTGAGCTTTCCTATCTAACAGATCGAGATAAGTTCTTAAAGTCGAAATCTCCAAGCTATCCACTTCGGTATAAATATCTTCCAGCAACAGATTGACTTCCTTAGTGATAAAACCATCTTGCTCGTCATTTAAAATCTGGAGTTCTTTTTCTTCTTCAGAAAGATTATCAATCAATTGAACATATGTATCCTTAATATCCTGCAACCTAGCTTTTTGCGCTTTTATCTGGTCCAATTCTTCTGTAAGGTGGACTTCCTGAACCAACTCAAAAGGTAGTATTCGACCTATCCAGCCTTCCTGTTGTTCTTCTGGTTCTTTTCCCTTCTTTTTCTTTATGACAATATTTGGATCCACGCGCTTAACAGTTTGAAAACCTTCAGTCTGAATCATCTCCAAATCCTGAGAAATTTCCTGCCATCCATCGTCTAAAAGTTGATAAGCAGTGTAAGGATCAACTATGGGATAGTCATATAAATTCTTGAATAGCTGCTGACTAATCACAGACTCGGCCTGGGGTAAAGAAATAGATAAAGCCTGAACTACCAAATAGTCATATAGGTATGCAGAAAATGATTCAAAGCTCTGATGATAATCAAATAAGAATTTTTTTATATCCTCATTATTTAAAATCACTTGTTTTAAGTCTGGACTTTTAAGCTCGACATAAGGAGACCCATCATCTTCAAAAAGGTCAGAAAATAGACCGGGAAAAGCACACCAAAAAGGATCTAATTTGGTCAGCTCTGATTTAGGAATTCCTCCATACATAGAAGCATAAATATCCCAAGATTCCTGAGGTTCAGATGAATCAACATAACGTGGGATGTTAAGGTTATAGTCTTGCTGGCGAAGCTCTTCTTTTGATACCAGACGAGAATATCCCTCTATCGTTTCACGATTATTCACGATATCAACAATCTTCTTAATATCAGAAGCACGAAGTTGGTTGTTTTTTCCTACTTTTACAAAGCCTTTAGAGGCATCTACAATTAAGATATCATCTCTATCTCTATGCTGTTTTAGCACCATAATAATCGTAGGAATCCCTGTACCAAAAAAGATATTTGAAGGCAAACCAATAATTGCATCAATCTTATTTTTTTCGATTAAATTCATACGAATTTTTCTTTCTTCGCCCCCTCGAAAAAGAACGCCATGAGGAAGAACAATAGCCATAATGCCATCCGGCTTTAAATGGTATAAATCATGAAGCAAAAAAGCATAATCTGCTTTGGTTCGAGGAGCTAAACCAAAACCAAAGTAGCGGGGATCATCTTCTTTATGTTCAGAATCCCATTTCTGCGAATAAGGTGGATTTGAAACAACAGCATCAACGTAGAGTGGATTATAAGTATTAACAGGATCGTTTTCATTAAAATAAGGCCAGTCATCCTCCAAGGTATCCCCGTTTCGAGTGATAATATTGGATGGCAAAATTCCTCGCATAATCAAATTCATACGTGTCAAATTGTAGGTGTTGCTCTTTAATTCTTGGGCATAATATTGGATTTTATTTTCCCCTTGGATAAATTTTGAAGCAGATTGCCCGATGTTGATGAGCAAAGAGCCCGATCCACTAGTCGGATCATAAATTTTAATCTCATCTTTATCATGGAGATGATGGGCCACAATTTCAGAGATTAGTACAGAGACTTCGTGAGGGGTATAAAACTCCCCTGCCTTTTTACCAGCATTTGCTGCAAACATGCTAATCAGATATTCGTAAATGAAGCCCAAAACATCATAGTCTCTTCTCCCTTCCATGGGAATTGACTTAATTAATGTAAGAAGTCTGCTAATAGCTTTTGTCTGAGAAGCAGATGATTCTCCAAGCTTACTTAGGCCAGTTTGGAGAGTATCAAAGACACCATCAAAAACATGTTTATGCCCTTTACCAATTAATCGATTAAATGCTGACAAGGCATCTCGAACATTCGATACATCGAAATCAACCCCTTTTTTAATCCAAGTAGAAAAGAGATTATCATAACTGATAAAATAACCAATTTTTTCTTGTATATATTTTACAGTTTCTTCATCAGACTCTGATAAATCTGATAAATCATCACCATATCCTTCTTGAGAAAGGAATTGTTCTTCTTTATCTGATAAAAACTTGTAAAACATAAACCCTAAAATATAATCTTTATATTCGTTGGCTTCTATTTTAGAACGCATTTCATTGGCTGATTCCCAAATTTTTGCAGCTAATTGTTGCTTATTCATATTTGTATCCTATTAATCTAAAATATATTTACTCTCTATTATACCACAAGTAGCAAAAAGCAGTTCTTCATTTTACGAACAACTGCTTTTACTAACTATTTTTTATGCTTATAGTCACTACTTTACATATAAATCTTTAAAGTGACCGTCCAATTCTGCTATCTGATAGAGCAAGTGGGACAGTTCTTGGTAATCTTCTTTTAAACATGAAAGGTGGGCTTGGCTAAATAGAGTAGCCAATTCTTCTTTTAATCTTGCCCCTTCTGGATTATGATCTTTTAAGAACTTACTGAGGTAGAGATTTCGAACAGCCGCAAGTTTGAAGCTGAAATACTGATGCAATTGTTTTTGTTCTGTATTTAAGCCGTTTTCAGCAACTGCTTTTGCATAACATTCCAAAACACCGTTTTGGCCATTCAAATATCGTTTCTTCATAATCCTTGCTGTTTCTTGATAGATTTCAGTCTGACTAGGACTCTTGACCTTCTTAAAATTTCCCCACATGGAGTAGGCTCCACGCTTATAGTCAATAGCCTCTGCCTTCCAGGCTTCTAGTATGTCATTAAAAGCAACCTTCATACAGGCAAAACCAGCTGGATCATGCAAATAAAGGTACTGCTCATCAATACCATACACGGTTACAAAATGATCCACACCATAAAGGATTGTGTGATTGGGGTTGTAGGTCAGATGGCCCATATCAAGAGGTCCCAGTACGACAGGTCCATTGAACAGAAATGTTTCCAACTTTCTTTTAATCTCTTCCAAATCTACTTCTGCTCCATTCTTTAGATAGAAATCCTCATAGTCAAATCCAAGTATTTTTAAAGAATGAGAGATAGAAAGATCTGGCATACCATTATCAAAAAATACTAGAGGGTGCTGCTCATCTTCCTTTACGATACTAGCGCCATTTCCCATTACCATAATTGCCTCTAAAAACTCTGCTTTAAAGTCATAACCATAGCTATCCAGTGCCATTGCCAATGAATAGCTATAGCAAAGTGACACATCTCCAAAATACATCTGCATATTCATGCCTCCTTATCTTCTATGGGACTATTATACCGAGAAAACTATTCGCAAGCCCCATAAATTCCAAACAAAAAATATGGGTATTTGTGATCTATAGTCATGAACTTCAACAAGAAAACTGGCTGTTTCTCTCAACAACCAGTTTTCGATTTTTAAGCTAATTCTTGACTATTCTTCTTATGAAAGAAAAGCGAGGCGATAGCCAAAATAGCAAATGCTAGGCCAACATACCAGTAAGGTTGGTCTAAGGTCGTTGAACGACCTGATAGACTGACAATACCTCGAAAGAGCATTCCGGCTGTTAGGACTGCAACTGCCGAGTTCCACAAGTTTAGGCTGATTCGTCCTAAGTTTGGCATGATTTTCAACAAAAATGCAAGTATGGCGCCTCCTAGTAGAGGAACTGCAAAGAGATAGTGCATATGAAGCGAGGTCTCCCCAAAACTAAGGGATTCGTAGATACGGCTAAATGCAAAGAAGAAAATAGTGAGAAGACTATAGCCAACGAGTGTCTTTTTGAGGCGTTTGTTTTTGATTTTAGTAACCAATGTAGACAATATCACTCACCGCCCTTTCTGATATCTTGCTTCCACCTGTAGTCGGTTTATTGATTACCTGACCGTTAAAGTAGAGAGTTGAGGATCCACCACCATCAAGGTTATAGGCTGTCTTCACTCCGTAAGATTTCATCACTTCTGCCATCTGGTAAAGTGATAAGCCTTTGCTTTCAGAGGTACGACCATCCGAAACGACGATGATGTAGTGATTTTCATCGATAATCCCGATAGCTGTACGAGGATTCGATGACATGGCCTGACCGACTTCTGTATTGGTATCAACAGATATTTCTCCATTCTCAACTAGAGACGGACCAAATGCCAGTAGATTGACGACACCGTCCTGAACCAACTGATTGGCTGAAACTTGGTCCTCGTAGATGATTTTAAAGGAGCCGTCCTTGTAAATGGCAAGGTCACCGTTACTAGCATCTTCACGTACACTGTCCCGATAGACAACTCCATTACGTATAACATAACCAGAGCTATTGGCTCCATAGTAGTCCCCGTTGACAGCAAGAATAGCATTGTTTTCAGCAGCGGTTACAGAGGTTTTAGCTGTGACATTAGTTCCATAGGAGTTTTGAGCTAGAGCTGTCTTCAGATAATCCGATGAACTGAGAGTTATGTCTGCCACATAGACTTGCGTTTCATTCATAGTCTTTTCAGTTAGGTTGACACTGATATTTCCATCTGAATATCTGGTATCCGTCACATGAGCATTTTTTGCTGCCTGACTTGCTGCTGCAGTGTCAGATGTGGAGCTGGTATTGGATACTGTAGAAATCGTTTCAGCGAGTACAAAGGTCTTCAACATCGAATAGGTAAAGGAACTTGTCAGAAGCAAGCCCAAGACCGATGCGTATAGATAGAGTTTCTTTAAAACTTTCATAATGGGCTACAGGTCCTTTCTTTGAAAATAAAGCGAGTTTGAACTGTCCAAGAGAGGATGAAGAGCATAATTCCGACAAGAATCTTCGCGATTAACAAGTCGACTCCAAGACCAGAATTAAAAAGTCGAATCAAAATGGTGTCTAAGATAAAGAGACCAACTGCTAGTCCGAAATAGCCTGATCCTGTTTTAAAACTGCTCGCCTTGTTCTTAAAGACCAATTTTTTGTTGGTAGAAAAGTTAAAGATGGAGCTAGTCACACGTGCCAAACCATTTGAGAGAAGAACACGCAAACCTGTCGGAATAAAGCTCAAGCATAGAATAGAGAGAGCGTAGACCACATAATCTACGATAAAACTACTAAAAGACGAGAGCGCAAACTTTAAAATATTTTTATAAATCATCAATCCATCTCGAATAGGCCGGAAGTGAGAAGCCTCATTGTCGTTGATATAGACTGTTTCAATCGGAACTTCTAAGATTGGGTAGACTTGACTTGCTTCAAGGAGCATGTTCATCTCGTATTCATAACGTTGGCCTTCTATCTTGAGCATGAAGGGAATCATATCTGTTGAAAAGGCACGTAATCCTGTCTGTGTGTCGGATACAGCAACACCCGTTTGCAGTTTAAACAAGATGCGAGTCAAGCTATTTCCAAAACGACTACGCAAGGGAACCTTGCCTGTAAAGGCACGGACACCAAGAACAAGTGTATTAGGATTTTCATTTGATTTGGTCAAACTACGAAAGATGTCCCATATCCTATGCTGGCCGTCTGCATCTGCTGTAACCACAGTCCCTGGTTTATTGAGAAACTGAATGTGCTCAAAAGCTGTTTTCAGAGCTTGCCCTTTTCCTTGATTGACCTGGTGGCGAAGGACCGTCGCAAAATTCGCTGCTCGAGCAAAAATGTCTTGGCATTTTGCCGAACTTCCATCATCAATGACAATGATGCAAAAATCGCTCTTATTGTGAATCTTTTCAATCAATTTGATGAGATTGTAGTCAGGTTCGTAAGCCGGGATAACTAGATAGTTCATATTTACACCCCTTTCTTTGATGATTGGAAAAGTATACAAGTAAATGCTTAAAAATTCCTTATACTTAAATAAAAGTAAAATCAGATTTATTGTTTTTCTTAGAAATTCCAAATCCAAATAAAGAAAAGCTCTGTAAAAGCTATCTTCTACAGAGTTCAATTTGCATCTTTATAAATTGTCAGATAATGTTCTAGTTCTTAATCACTGGTATCCAGAGTTCCATTTGATAGTCAGGTGACAACATGTCACCTTCGGTATAGACTTCGAAGTCTGATGAGCCTGAGTGGCGATAGCCTGTTTCAGGGAAAAAGACCTCCAAGACATATTTCCAAGCATTGTGAATACTAGCTGGTATAGGACCTTTGACTGGGACGATAGCATATTCAGCTTCTGGAATTTCTTTGATGGACAGACCTAGTTCTTCTGCTTTCGCTTTATCCACGACATCATAAGCGGCCATATAGTTGATGATTTCGCCTTCTTTGACATCCGAGCAGACACCAAAGGATTGCCCACTACCCAAACTTTCTAGGTTTTCAACGCTGTGATTGTTATAGAGATTCTCCCAAGCGGACGGGCATTTGCTATTGTCAATCGCTTCCAATAGGACTCCCGCTACAGTAAAAGTGGCTTTCTTTTGAATCTTGATATCCATGTTCTTTCCTCCTGTAATCTTTAAGGATAATTGAAGTCTAGGAAAGACCCGATAAGGTTTTCCATTTCGAACTTCTGAGGGGGTTGCACCATGAAATTTCTTAAAAGCTGCGCTGAAGGCATCCGCAGACTCATAGCCGTATTTCATTGCTATGTCAATGACTTTCTCAGAGCCTTCCCGCAAGTCTGTCACAGCTTCTGATAGCCTGCGATTGCGCAAGTATTCTGCTAATGTCATATCTGCCAGGATAGAAAATAGCCTGCTAAAGAGAGGGTAAGAATAGCCCGATAGCTGCTGAAATCTTTTCATATCCACTTCTCCAGTTAGTTGCTGCTCCAAATACTCCATGGTTTGATTGAATTGATGCATCATATTCGTTTGTTCTTACCTCCACAAGATACAAAAGTCCTTAAAAGCAAAGTGAAAACAGAAAAATTGACGCTATATCTTCTAGTTCTAGAAATTTTCTCTTTTTCGAACAGCTTTTAGACCGTGTTCAATTCCATCTATAGTCTATCAGATATCAGATACTTACGCCCTAGATTCTTTGTACAAGATTTAAAGGTTCAAATCCTTATAACTTATCTTTTAATTTCTCAACAAAGAGATAAGCTGCTGGGCAGGTCAAGGTATTCTTAATCGTCAAATGATTAATTTGATGGATTTTTTTACGATCTGTATGGGGGAATTCACGGCAGGCCTTTGGTCGAACGTCATAGATAGAACAGAGATTGTCTCCTCCTAGAAAGGGGCAAGGCATGGATTTGAAAACCTTATCTCCATCTTCATCCACCTGCAGAAATTCCGCTTCAAAAGCCGGTAATTTCATCTTAAAGTACTTAGCAATACGGGTGATGTCTGCCTCTTTAAAGTCTGGTCCCAAAGTCTTGCAACAGTTAGCACAGGCAGTACAATCTATCTCAGCAAAAACTTCTTGGTGAATCTGCTGCGCAATCTTATCTAAGTTTTTAGGAGGTTTTTTCTTTAGATTAGCTAACACTTTGCGGTGCTCCTTCTGCTTTTGCAGTGCTAGTTGGTGGTAATACTCAATATCAATCTCTTTAGACATAATTGCTTCCTAATACAAGTGTTTTTGTCTATTATACCATAAACTCTGCCCCTTTCTTATCCCCTTGAACAGAAAAAAGCCCTTCGGAAAAAATCCGAGGGGCTTCAAACCTTGTTCACTGAACTAGATTATTTTTTAAGGTTGTAGAATGATTTCAATCCACGGTATTCAGCTACTTCACCAAGTTGGTCTTCGATGCGAAGCAATTGGTTGTATTTAGCGATACGGTCTGTACGTGAAAGTGAACCAGTCTTGATTTGTCCTGCGTTAGTTGCAACTGCGATATCAGCGATTGTTGAATCTTCAGTTTCACCTGAACGGTGTGATACAACGGCAGTGTAACCAGCTTCTTTCGCCATTTCGATAGCGTCGAATGTTTCAGTAAGAGTACCGATTTGGTTAACTTTGATAAGGATTGAGTTAGCAGCACCTTCTGCAATACCTTTTTCAAGGTAAGAAGTGTTTGTTACGAAGAAGTCGTCACCAACCAATTGTACTTTACCACCAAGACGTTCAGTAAGAGCTTTCCAACCGTCCCAGTCGTTTTCGTCCATACCATCTTCGATAGTGATGATTGGGTATTTGTTTACCAATTCTTCAAGGTAGTCGATTTGTTCTGCAGCAGTACGTACAGCGGCTCCTTCACCTTCGAATTTAGTGTAGTCGTAAACTTTACGTTCTTTATCGTAGAATTCTGATGAAGCACAGTCAAATCCGATAAATACATCTTTACCAGGAACATATCCAGCAGCTTCGATCGCAGCAAGGATAGTTTCAACACCGTCTTCAGTTCCTTCGAAACGAGGAGCGAATCCACCTTCGTCACCTACGGCTGTTTCCAAACCACGAGATTTAAGGATTTTCTTAAGAGCGTGGAAGATTTCAGCACCCCAACGAAGAGCTTCTTTGAATGATGGTGCACCAGCAGGTACGATCATGAATTCTTGGAAAGCGATTGGAGCGTCAGAGTGAGAACCACCGTTGATGATGTTCATCATTGGAGTTGGAAGAACTTTAGTGTTGAATCCACCAAGGTAGCTGTAAAGTGGGATTTCAAGGTAGTCAGCAGCAGCACGAGCTACAGCGATAGACACACCAAGAATTGCGTTTGCACCCAATTTACCTTTGTTAGGAGTACCGTCAAGTGCGATCATAGCACGGTCGATAGCTTGTTGGTCACGTACATCGTAGCCGATGATTGCTTCAGCAATGATGTTGTTTACGTTGTCAACAGCTTTTTGTGTACCAAGACCACCGTAACGAGATTTGTCACCGTCGCGAAGTTCAACTGCTTCGTGTTCACCAGTAGAAGCTCCTGATGGAACCATACCACGTCCGAAAGCACCTGATTCAGTATAAACTTCTACTTCAAGTGTTGGGTTACCGCGTGAGTCTAGGACTTCGCGAGCGTAAACATCAGTAATAATTGACATTTTTTACTCTCCTTTGAGTTAAATTTTTTACACCTCTATGATACCTTAAAAATAAGCGTTTTTCAAGAAAAAACGTTATCTTTGTGCAAATTTTCCTTAACTTTATAAAGTAATCGCTTTCTTTTGTCTGTTTTCTTGCGATTTTTGTGATATACTGTTTTTATGACAGATTTATCAAAACAACTACTAGAAAAAGCTCATGGTGGCCCGAAATTAAACCCTGACGAACAACGCCGCTATCTCGGCACTTTCGAGGAAAGAGTTCTTGGCTACGCGGATATCAGTACTGCCAATAGTTCTGAATTAGAACATGGATTTTTCCCTATTTTAGAAAGTTTTCAAGAAAAGGTAGAGATACTTTTTGTGAAGATCTCACCAAATATCGAGTTTGACAAACAGGTCTTTTACTTAAAGCAAGCAAAGGAAAGCAACTGTCAGGCGACTATTGTTTCAGACGATCACATCACCTCTCCTTTCGGTCTTGTCATTCATACAAATGAACCTGTTCAAGTAGACGAAAAGGACCTCAGACTTGCTTTCTCAGACCTCTGGGAAGAGAAAAAGGCAGAGGCTCCTAAAAAATCCATCTGGAAAAAATGGTTTGGTTAATCCTTCCTCAAATTTAATAAACGACCAATATTAGTAGCTGTGTGCTCCAAATAGAGACTTGCATTTTTCAGACTGTCTTCTAAAGGCTCACTTTTCTCTAAAATGGAAAAGGCTGCTTGTATATTTTCGAATGGTAGGGAAGGTAAATCCTCGGAAAGACTACCACAAATAGCAATAACTGGAACTCCTTCAGGAGTTCTTTTTGCTACACCGATAGGAGCTTTTCCAACAAAGCTTTGACTGTCCAGTCTACCTTCTCCAACAATAACCAAGTCGGCCCCTGCAACTTTCTTGTCAAAGTCAATCAAATCTAAGCAAGTGTCAATCCCAGATACGATAGTGGCCTCAGCAAAGGCACAGAGCCCAGCCGCAATCCCACCACCAGCTCCCGCTCCTTTAAGAGATAAGGTTGATGGCGAAAGTTTTTCATAGAACCGCTGTATAGCCAGATCTACTATCTCAAACAAAGCAGGATCCAAGCCCTTTTGTTTTCCAAATGTATAGGTCGCTCCTTGATGACCACATAAAGGGCTCACGACATCTGCTAAAATGCGAATTTTCACATCTTCAGGAATTCTATACAACTCGCTATCTGAAACTGACTCGAACTCAAGCAAAGTCTGACCGCAAGCAGGCAATTCTTTTCCCTTCTTGTCATAAAAACGATAACCTAAACCAGCAGCAATGCCAATTCCACCATCATTACTTGCGGTACCGCCAACACCGATATAGATTTCTTTCATTCCAAGTTCTATGAGGTGACGAATCAACTCTCCGATACCACGAGTTTGGATGTGGAGAGGGTTTCGTTTCTCCTGCGGAATCTTTCCAAGACCAACCAAGTCAGCAACTTCGAAGAGCGCTATTTGATCTTTCTGAAAGTATCGCATTGATTCTTTTAGCCCAAAAGGTCCTGTCACCTCTTGCCATTTTTCTTCGAGTTCAAGAGAATGGCGAATAGTATCTACAGTTCCTTCCCCACCATCACCAACAGGACAGAGCAGACATTCTACGTCCGATATTGACTGTTCGAAGCCTCTTTTTATAGCTTGAGCGACCTCTTCTGCCGTCAAACTTTCTTTAAAAGAATCAGGTGCGATTACAATTTTCATAGTTCCCTCTCATTCTAAGAAATCAATCAAAGGAAGAACTTCCAAAAAATCCCTCGTATCTACATGACAAGCTATCTCTGCTTTTACGACCTCTTTGGCACAAAAGGCTATACCGTGGCCTGCTGTCTTTAACATCAAGAGGTCATTGGCACCATCACCTATAGCAATCGTTCTTTCTTTGGGTAGTTCTAATTCCTTTCTCCATTTCTCAAGAGTAGCATTTTTTACTTGACCTGTCACAATTTCACCAACTAATTTTCCTGTTAAAAAACCGTCTTTGACTTCCAACTGGTTAGCAGAGAAATAGGAGATACCAAGGGATTCTGCCAATCTCTCAACTATTGGTGTAAAGCCACCAGACACTAGACCGACGAGGATGCCCTTCTTTTGAAGAATGGAGATAAATTCTTGAGCATTCTTGGACAGGTGAATGGATTTTAAGACAGTATCAAAGACCAAAATTGGAAGACCTTTTAACAAAGCCACTCTTGCTCTTAAACTTGTTTTAAAATCCAGTTCACCTCGCATTGCCTGACTTGTAATTTGCGAAATTTCGGCTTCGCAACCTGCTTCTCTTCCTAAAAGATCAATCACTTCCTCTGCTATCAGGGTGCCATCAACATCCATGACACACAAGCCTTTTACTTGAGACATAAACTTTCCTTTCTAAACAGCCCAAAAATCGTATGAAAGAATCATACGATTTTATCTATTAGTTGACTAAACTATGGTACAAGTCCAGGTAAGATTTGCAGGCTGTATCCCATGAGAAATCACACTCCATAGCTTGTTTTTGTAGATTTCTCCAAACTTCCGGCTGGTACTTATAAACATCCAAGGCTGTTTGGAAACTCCAGTTAAGCCAGTATGGTGTTAAATTGTTAAAGCTAAATCCAGTTCCAGTTCCTTCGATCGGATTGAAGGATTGAACCGTATCACGCAAGCCACCCACTTCATGAACCAATGGTAGAGTTCCATAGCGCATCGCCATCATTTGAGACAAGCCACATGGTTCAAAACGACTTGGCATGAGGAAGAGATCACAAGCTGCATAGATTTCTTGAGCGAGCTTGACGTCAAAAGTGATATTTGCTGATAGCTTATCAGGATAGACTTGAGCAAACCAGGAGAAGGAATGTTCAAAAGCTGGGTCACCTGTTCCCAAAAGGACTATTTGAACGTCCTCCTGTAAGAAACGATGCAAGCTTTCTACCACAACATCAAAGCCTTTTTGGCGCGTCAAACGAGAGACAATCCCAACTAGAGGAACATCTGCTCTCACAGGTAGACCAACTCTCTCTTGCAATTTTGCTTTGTTTTGAGCTTTTCCAGACAAATCTTCCTTATCAAAATGATAGTCTAAAAGTGGGTCTGTTTGAGGATTATAAAGATCTGCGTCAATACCATTGACAATCCCTGAAACCTTACCTGACTCCATGCGAAGAATCTGGTCCAAACCGCAACCAAACTGACTGGTCATGATCTCATGTGCATAGCTAGGGGAAACGGTTGAGACACGATCCGCGTAGAGAATACCTGCTTTCATCCAGTTAAGGCAATCATTCCAGCGAAGGGTGCCATCAGCGTAGCGTTCAAACCCAACACCGAACAAATCCCACAACATTCCTTCAGAAAATTGACCTTGGAATTCCAAATTGTGAATGGTTAAAACTGTTCTGATTCCTTGATATGCCTGAATCCAATGGTACTTTTCTTTTAACAAGAATGGAATCATGGCTGTGTGGTAATCATGAACATGGAGAAGGTCAGGGATAAAGTCGATGCGCTCCATGGCCTCAAGAGCGGCCAGTTGGAAAAAGGCAAAGCGTTCACCGTCGTCAAAATCACCATACACATGGCCACGGAAGAAATAATACTGATTATCAATGAAGTAGAAAGTAACCCCATTTAAGACAGTTTTTTTAATACCACAGTACTGTCTACGCCATCCTACACTAACTTCAAAGTGGAGAACATCCTCTATCTGGTCACCGAACTTTGCTTCTACCATATCATAATAAGGCAAGAAAACTGCAACTTCGTGCCCCGCTTTTACAAGTGATTTGGGAAGTGCACCGATGACATCGCCCAAACCACCTGTTTTTGAAAAGGGTGCTCCTTCTGCCGCTACAAATAAAATTTTCATGAATAAATGTCCTCTGTTACTGTTTCACCCTTCTTCACTACAACTGGATGTTCTGCTGTTCCTCGAATGACAACACCGTCCGCAACTTCAACACCTTTATCTAATACAGCATACTCAACTTGGGCACCTTGACCAATCACAACACGAGGGAATAAAACGCTGTCCTTCACCACACTATCTTTGTGAACATAAATGTTACGAGATAGAACTGACTGAACTACTTCACCCTCAATGATACTACCAGAGGCAAACTGAGAAGTACTTACTTTTGAAGTATTCGCATAGTAGGTTGGTTCTTCATTCTTAACTTTGGTATAAATCTTTTGATTTGGTGAGAAGAGAGAGTAGAACTTTTTAGATTCAAGCATATCGATGTTTGCTTGATAATAGGACTGAACAGAGTGAATGTTTGCTAAGTAGCCTGTGTATTCGTAAGCAAACGCTCCTTCTTTTACAGCCAAATCGCGGAGAACATAGCGCAACTTTTCAGGATATTCTTTCTGAGCCTCTTCTTCAAGTCGTTCAATCAACCAAGGAGTGTCCACAACAAAGATATCTGTAGACATGTTGAAGAGTTCATCCGTAGATTTGTTATCAAAGAGTTTGTGCGAACGAACATGGTCAGTTTCATCAATTTCCAAGATAGCATTCACATCAGAAATGTCTTTCTTAGGAAGTTTCTTATATACAACTGTGATCGGACCTTTCGTTGTATTGTGTAGGTGGAAGACTTGATTCAAGTCAATATTCACCAGCACATCGCAGTTAATCGAAACAGTTTGGTTTGAACCTGAACGTCTCAAGTAGGTAAGAAGCTGTTGGTAATACTCTTTTCCAACTGTACTGCTTTCAACACGAGTATTATAAATTCCTAGATAGTAGTGACTTAGAAGGGTGGACAAGCCCCACTCACGACCTGAACGGATATGGTCGAATACTGAGCTGATATTATCTTGTTGGAATATACCAAAGATACTACGAACACCTGCATTTGCAAGACTGGAAAGGGGGAAGTCAATCAAACGGTATTTCCCACCGAAAGGCAAGCTAGCCACCGGACGGTGTTCTGTTAACGTTGACATATCATGAAAACCAACTGTGTTTCCTAAAATGGCTGAATATTTATCAATCTTCATCTGTTGCTACCCCCACTACTTCATTGTATCCTACTACTTGTACTTCATCCGTCCCATCAATCTCTACACCATCTGCAATAATCGCACCTTCACCAATAATCGCACGAGTGATTTTTGCGCCGTGACCAATAACAGCCCCACTCATGATGACAGAATCAACGACCTCAGCACCTTCACGTACTTGTGCTTCTGTTGATAGAATCGAACGTTTAACCGTTCCATCTACAAAACAACCATCCACGACCAATGAATCCTCAACGTGTGCATGCGCACCAAAGTAGTTGGGTGGTGAGATCAAGTTTCTTGAGTAAATTTTCCACTGACGATTACGGCTATCCAAGGCATTTTCTGGCGAAATATATTCCATATTGGCTTCCCAAAGTGACTCAATCGTACCAACATCTTTCCAGTAGCCATTAAATTCATAGGCATAGACACTTTCACCAGACTCGAGATAGTTAGGGATAACGTTCTTCCCAAAGTCTGACATATCCACATTGCTCTTTTCAGCAGCAACAAGCATATTGCGAAGTCGTTTCCAGTCAAAAATATAAATCCCCATAGAAGCCTTTGTAGACTTAGGTTGCGCAGGTTTTTCTTCGAATTCAACGATACGGTTATTGGCATCTGTATTCATGATACCAAAACGGCTAGCTTCTTTGAGAGGTACGTCTAAGACAGCTACTGTCAAACTGGCATTGTTATCCTTATGTGACTGAAGCATATCATCGTAGTCCATCTTGTAGATGTGGTCACCAGAAAGAATCAAAACATACTCAGGATTAACACTGTCGATGTAGTCAATGTTTTGGTAGATAGCGTGACTAGTCCCTTCAAACCAACGGTTTCCTTCGCTGGCTGAATAAGGTTGTAAAATAGAGACACCTGAACCGATACCATCCAATCCCCAGCTAGAACCATTTCCGATATGGTTGTTCAAAGCGAGAGGTTGGTATTGCGTAATCACACCAACATTATGGATTCCAGAGTTTGCACAGTTGGAAAGAGCAAAGTCAATGATACGGTAGCGCCCACCGAATTGCACTGCCGGTTTGGCAATGCTTTGAGTGAGTTTTCCGAGACGTGTTCCTTGCCCACCCGCAAGGATCAAAGCTAGCATTTCATTCTTCATTTTCTACTCCTTTATAAAGACATGTGAACGTTAAAATCGAAAGAAGGTCGGAAGTCAAACTTTTTTATAAAAATAATAGGAAATCCATTTCTCTTGTGTTTCAAGTCCAATACAAGTACATCCGTTTTTAAAATCTAAAAAATATCATCAACAGCCCATTATTCTTTTTTCTTAGCTGGTTTCAAACGACGCTTGATCTTCCAGATGCTTGCTCCCATGGCAGGCAAGGTAAAGGTCAAAGTCTGCTCATAATCTTTCCATAAGCCTTCTTGAGTCTGAACTGTTTGATTGTGCTCTTTCCACACACCTCCCCATTCTTCTAATTCTGTATTCCAAACTTCTTCGTAAATACCTGCAACAGGTAAACCAATCGTAAAGTCCTTACGTTCAACTGGTGCCATGTTAAAGACACAGACTAACATTTCGTCTTTCTTGCCCTTACGAATAAAGGAAAGGACACTCTGATCTCTATTATCAGCATCGATAATCTCGATACCATCATAACTAGTATCAATTTCCCAAAGACAGCGATGGTCTTTATAGAATTGATTGAGTTGAGAAGTAAAATGCTTCATCTTGGCATTCATCGGATCTTCTAGATTAGACCATTCCAACTGCTCCTCAGACTTCCACTCTAGGAATTGCCCGTACTCACTACCCATGAACAAGAGTTTCTTACCAGGATGACAAATTTGATAGGTGTAGAGGTTGCGCAGACCAGCGAACTGATTGTAGCGATCTCCCCACATCTTATGCATCATACTCTTCTTGCCATGAACCACTTCATCATGCGAGAAAGGTAAGAGATAGTTTTCATTGAAAACATACATAAAGCTGAAGGTCACAAGATTAAAGTCATACTTGCGATAAATCGGATCTTCCTCGTAGAAACGGAGAATGTCGTTCATCCAGCCCATATTCCATTTATAGTCAAATCCAAGGCCGCCCATTTCTTTCATACCAGTAATCTTTGTCGCTGATGAGCTTTCTTCTGCAATCATCATGATATCTGGATGAGCTAACTTAATCACTGTGTTCAACCGTTGAAGGAAATAATAACCCTCGTAGTTAAGGTTTCCACCGTCTTTGTTTGGAGTCCAAGGAGCATTATCATAATCTAGATACAGCATATTGCTCACTGCATCGACCCGAATACCATCTAAGTGGTAAAAATCAATCCAAAATTTAATACTTGAGATCAGGAAAGACTGAACTTCATTCTTCCCAAGGTCAAAGTTAAGAGCTCCCCAACCGTAGTTATGGGCCTTGTTGTGGTCTTGGTATTCAAAAGTCGGAGTTCCATCATAATAAGCAAGAGCATCATCATTGATAGTGAAATGACCTGGAACCCAGTCCACAATTACACCGATGTTATTTAAATGGCATTCTTCAACAAAATCCTGAAATTCTTCTGGTCGCCCATAGCAATGTTCTAGAGCAAAATACCCCATGAGCTGATATCCCCAACTCAAACCAAGCGGATGCGCCATTAAAGGCATAAACTCAATGTGAGTATAGTTCATCTCAACAAGATAAGGAATCAACTCTTCTTTTAGTTGTGCAAAGCTATAGGGACTACCATCTGGATTTCTCTTCCAAGAGCCAGCGTGCGCTTCATAGATATTGACTGGACGTTCCGCAAAACCAAGCCGTTTTCTACGTGCTAACCAAAGGCCATCTTTCCATTTCTTTTCACGGATATTGGTCAGAACTGCTCCTGTACCCGGTCTAGCTTCAAAATAAACTGCCAATGGATCGATCTTCATAATCTGGTGACCATTTGCACGCGTGATATGATATTTATAAATCTGACCTTCCTGGGCTTGACTCGTAAAGACTTCCCAAACACCTGCTTCATTACGAACCATAGGAATCTGATTCTCAACCCAATCGGTAAAATCACCAACTAGATGAACTGCTTGTGCATTTGGTGCCCAAACCCTAAAGGTATAGCCAATTTCTCCGTTTTTCTCCTCTCTATGCGCTCCTAAATAATGCTGGAGGTGAAAATTCTCACCTGTAGTAAAGGTTCTTAATGCTTCTTGATTATTCATTCAATCCCCTTTCTTTTGTAAGCGTTTTCTATAATTCTATTATACACTCTTTTAAGATAACTTTCAAGTAATTTACGAAGGAAATCATATTTTTTTTATGAAAGCCTTCAAAAAATTTCCTAGCATTTTAGAAAAGATATCCAGAAAATAGAACACGAAACAATTTCCATATATTTTTTTAGTATAATACCAGAATATTCGTTTTTTATCAATTTTTTACTGTATTTTTTTGAAAAAATAAAAGCAGGAAGTTATTTTCCTGATTTTATAGATTATTTCACATCAAAAACAATGGATTTAACATTTGTCATCGCTTCGATACTATATTTAATTCCTTGTACTCCTGCACCAGACCCTTTTACACCAAGGAATGGGAAATTGTCTGGTCCACGCTGTGTTTTATTATTAATATGAACGGTACCCACTTCAAGTTTTTCAGCAATTTCAAACGCCTTCTTAAAGTCATTTGTAAAGACTGAAGATTGAAGACCGAATTCTGATTCATTAGCAATTTCTAGCGCTTCGTTGGCATCTGCAACTCGAATAATCGGTAGAACTGGTCCAAATGGTTCTTCCCAGGCTAATTTCATATCTCTTGTGACATAATCAAAAAGTCCTGGCCAAATGAGATTATTCTCACGTTTGATTGGGCTGAGCGCTTTGGCTCCTTTTTCCTGAGCATCTTCAATTAATCCCCAGATGAAATCAGCTGAAGCATTATCAATAACAGGTGTGACATCTGCATTGTCAAATGGATCACCGATAGTTAGCTTAGCAACTTCAGCCTGGAGCAATTCAGCCAATCTGTCTGCTACGCTTTCCACAACCAAAACACGTTTGATAGCGGTACAACGCTGACCAGAGTAGCTAAAGGCACCACCTACGATTTGCTTAGCTGCATTTTCTAAATCTGCATCTTCTAAGACAATTGCTGCATCTTTCCCACCAAGCTCCAGCATAATCGGGCGCATACCAGCCAAACGACCGATACGCTCACCAATCGGTGTTGAACCTGTAAAGTTAATGAAGTTCACTTCCTTGTGTTCGATGATGTAGTCTCCGATTTCAGAACCACGTCCAGTGATGGTGTTAAAGACACCTGCTGGGATTCCGGCTTCGTCAAATGCTTTAGCTAGCAAGAGACCAGAAATAGATCCTTGTGTTGGTGGTTTAAACATAACGACATTTCCTGCAATCAAGGCCGGAGCAATCTTAGATCCAGAAAGGTTGACTGGGTAGTTAAATGGCGCGATAGCTAACACAACTCCAACTGGCTCACGACGAACAACGGCTAGTTTGTTTTTACTTGCGGCTTCAAAACCGCCACCTTCCATTGCTTGTCCAGTGATACGGAGACCTTCCTCAGCTGCAAAACGAATCAAATCTGCTGTACGTACTACTTCTCCAATGGCTGCTTTAATCCCTTTTGCAACCTCCTTAGCAAGAATTGTACCAATTTTTTCTTTATCACGTTCCAAAATGTCTGCTGTTTTATGCAAATAAGCTGCACGCTCAACTGGTGCTAAATTACGCCATGCCGGGAGAGCTTCACGCGCTGCTTTCATAGCCTCATCTACTTCAGCCTGACTCATAGCTGGTACTGTACCTAGCTTTTCCTGATTGATTGGAGAATAGATGGCAATTTCATTCTCCGATGATTTCCATTTTCCATTCACTAAATTCTGATAATTTGTCAAATTCTCTTCCTCCTGAAAATGATTAAACCTTATTTTATCAAATTTTCAGAAAATTACAACCCCTTTTTGGAAAATATTGATATTTTTTCACAAACTTGATTCTTCAAATTATTTGAAATTTATTCCTAATAGATATTGGTTTTTCAATAAAAATCAAAAAAGGTCTAGATTTAACTAAACCTTTTTGTAGCATTTACTATGAAAGTACCTTCAAAACTGCAACGCTGATATCATCAATCACATTAGACTCTTGAGAACGACTATTGGACACCAGCATTTCAAGATTTCCTGCATTTTCAAAATAGAAGGAAGTGCCCTTAGCATTGAATACCACCAATAAGTGTTCTGCTCCACCGTGAATTTCGTAAACAATCCATCCACTATTTTCAGCAGCTGTATGGACGAAAACATGACGATAAACTTCTTCGTATGTAGGATAAGAGAAAGCACGCCTTTGTGTTTTTAGGCGAATAATCTGGCGAATAAAGTCAATGCTCTCTTGTCTCTCATTGATTAAATCCCAGTTGACCTGGTTGACACTATCTGGAGCATTGTAACTATTCATAGCCCGTTCTCTATCTGCCGGAGTCAGCTCACCATTTTCTCCTGTAGCAAGGAGTTTGGTGCGACCAAATTCTTGCCCCAGCTCTATAAAGGACATCCCTTGCATAAGAATACTCATCGCTGTTGCTGTCTCAACCTGACGCATAATCTTATCTGAACTGTGATCTGGATGAAGGGTTGCTAACAAATCATGCAAGTTGTAATTATCATGGGCTTCCACGTAGTTAAGAACTTGGTTTGGACTAAGATATGAACCCAACTCTCGGCTACCAAGAATAGCTTTGGCTACAATCGGTTCTGTAGCTGCACCGCTAACAAATCCTGCCTTGATTGAGCCATAAACTTCTCCTCCTTTGATGGCATCACGCTGATCATCATTAAAGAATCCAATATTTGGCATCTGGTAGGCATTGTCTTTCTTGGCCTTGTCATAAGGTGCAAGACCAGTCCCCATATCCCAACCTTCTCCATAAGTGATAATACGTGGATCAACTTCATCAAGTGACCAACGAATTGCCTGCATGGTTTTGACATCGTGAATTCCCATCAAGTCGAAACGGAATCCGTCAATATTGTATTCTTTCACCCAATAAAGGAGTGAGTCAATCATATACTTGCGGTACATTTCGTGTTCGCTTGCGGTTTCATTTCCAACACCTGTGCCGTTTTGGAAGGTTCCATCTGGATTCATACGATAGTAATAATCAGGAACAGTTGTTTGGAAAGGCGCATCTACCGTTGAGAAAGTATGGTTGTAAACGACATCCATAATAACACCGATTCCCGCATCATGATATGCCTGAATCATGGTCTTGAGGTCTCGAATAACCTGTCCAGGATCATCTGGATTACTAGAGAAACTTGGTTCTGGGGCATTGTAGTTTTGAGGATCATAACCCCAGTTATAGGTTACATTCCCATCCTCGTCGTATTCCTTATGACGATCAAAGATTGGTTGGAGCTGAACATAATTACAGCCGAGTTCTTTGATATAGTCAAAGGCTGTTGCTTGCCCATACCGGTTAACTGTTCCAGTCTGGGCAGCCCCAAGAAAAGTCCCTCGAAGATTTTCTGGAACTCCAGATGTCGGCGATTTTGTAAAATCACGAATGTGCATCTCGCAGATAACGGCTTTACATGGGTTTTCCAAACGCCAAGGAGCATCTGTCCCATGTTTGACTTTAAATCCTTCTACCTGTCTATCCTGCTGAGATAGGATGACAGAACGTTTCCCGTCAGGACTTGTAGCGATAGTGTAAGGATCTCGTGTAAAAGTCTGGTGGTGCGGAAACTCAATCTGATACTGATAAGCTTTACCTGCAAGATTTTCATCCAGGTCTACACTCCAAACACCAATGGTATTGTACTTATGACTGTATGAATAGCTATTCCCTCGCTCTAGATTAAAGGTTTTCCAAATCGGCGCGTCGTTACTTGTATTTTCATAAACGACCACTTGGACTGCTGTAGCTGTTGGAGCCCAGAGTTTAAAGCTTGTCTGGTAGTCTGAGATACTATAACCTAACTCTCCTTGGTATCCCCAATGATGATCAAAACTTTCACTGTGAAAAGCTTTATCAAAAGCAAACGGGTTTCGATCTTTATAGTAAGGACTTGCAATGGCTGGATTTTCTGAATAATAAACCGTCTCATCACCATCTAAGATCCAAACCTCAGTCAACAGTGGGTAATAGTTAAAACGTAGGAGATAGTCTTTTGTCTTTCCATCTATTTCGACAGAAAAGGTCAAAGTATCTAGCCTTTCTGCACTTGTGACTGTAAAGGAGAATTTTGCTCCAAAATAGTCATTTTCATAATACAAATTTTCTTTAATATCTGCCTGTTTTCTACTGAATGAACAAGCGGCATAATCCCCATTTTTTCGGTGAAAATGGATGACTACTGGGTATCTATACATTTCTTTTCCTAATTCCTAATTTCAATTTTATTTTTTTAAGTCATGCTGAAAAATTTAGCGGGAAATTCAGCACAATAGAGAATAGCATTAATAGATATAAAAACACATCAGGAAAGATAGTTCCAGACTATCTAACATCTAGTTTTCAACTATTCTTTACAAACTTTCTAGCCAAGCTTCATCTCGAACTTCGATTCCAAGTTCTTGTGCTTTTTGGAGCTTGCTTCCTGCATCTGCTCCTGCTACGACAAGATTCGTTTTCTTAGATACACTGCCTGTAACTTTGGCACCTAGACTTTCGAGTTTGCTTTTGGCTTCTGAACGTGTGAGGCGTTCCAATTTACCAGTTAATACAACGGTCAAACCTGACAAGGCCGTATCTGCTACTACTGTCTGTCCTTTGTAGTCCAGATTGACTCCAGCTTCTTTCAACTCATCTAAGAGAATCTTCGACCCTTCTGTAGCAAAATAAGTCTGAAGACTTTGGGCAATTACATTACCCAAGCTTTCAATACTTGCTACTTCCTCAGGATCAGCTTGGGCTAGATTTTCAATAGAGTGGAAATGTTGGAGCAAGAGTTGGCTAGCCTTGCTTCCGACATGGCGAATTCCCAGACCAAACAAGAGCTTTTCAGCAGAGTTTTCCTTGGATGCTTGAATGGCCTGATACAGTTTAGAAGCAGACTTTTCCTTGACACTCTCCAAAAGGAGGAAATCTTCTTCTTTCAAACGGTAAATATCTGCCACATCCTTGACTAGATTGGCAGCAAAAAGCTTTTCAACTATGGAAGGACCAAGGCCCGTAATATTCATGGCATCTCGAGAGGCAAAGTGAATCAAACCTTCCATGATTTGGGCAGGACAGCGAGGATTGATACAACGCAAGGCCACTTCATCTTCAAAGTGAAGCAAGTCAGAGTCACAACTTGGACAATTGGTCGGAATATCTAGTTTTTCTTCAGAAACACGCTTAGACTCTACCACACGCAAAACAGCAGGAATGATGTCTCCAGCCTTATAAACGATAACTGTATCATCTTTGCGGATATCCTTTTCAGCAATATAATCTACGTTGTGAAGAGTTGCCCGGCTTACGGTTGTGCCAGCAAGCTGAACAGGTGTTAGATTGGCAGTCGGGGTCACAACACCCGTACGACCTACTGTCCAGTCAACTGAAAGGAGCTGGGCTTCTTTTTCCTCAGCAGGAAACTTATAGGCTACAGCCCACTTTGGAGCCTTAACGGTAAAGCCAAGTTCTTCTTGACCTGCTAGGTCGTTGACCTTGATCACCACTCCATCAATGTCATAAGGCAGATTATCCCGTTCTTGTCCAACTTCTTGGATGAAGTCCCATATCTCATCTATGTTTTCAGCCAGAATTCGTTTAGGATTAACTACAAATCCAAGCTGTTCAAGGTGCTTCAAGACCTTTTCTTGGCTGTCACGAGTTGAAGGGCTAGCTTCTTGATAGAGGAAAGTTGCAAGATTGCGTTTGGCTACTACTGCTGTATCCAACTGACGGAGGGTTCCTGCAGCTGCGTTACGAGGATTGGCAAATTCAGGCTCACCATTTTCTTGGCGAGCTTGGTTGACCTGATCAAACGAAGCGCGTGGCATGTAACACTCTCCACGAACGGTGATATCTAGTTCTTCTGGCAAGGTCAAAGGAATGTCCTTGACACGCTTGAGGTTTTCTGTGATATTTTCACCAACAGATCCATCTCCACGTGTCGCACCAACTACCAAAATCCCATTTTCATACGTAAGCGAGATAGACAAACCATCGATTTTCAGCTCGCAAATATAGGTCGCTTGAGGCAATTCCTTTCGAACACGCGCATCAAAAGCTTCTAACTCTTCACGTGAAAAAGCATCCTGCAAACTATAAAGAGGATACTGATGACTGTATTTTTCAAAACCATCTAAAACCTTACCACCAACACGATGGGTCGGACTGTCCGCTAAAACTTGATCTGGATAGGCGGCTTCCAACTCGACCAACTCTCGGTAGAGGCGATCATACTCGCTATCTGAAACCGAGGGATTGTCACTCGTATAGTACTCGGTCGCATAGCGGTTAAGTAAGGCAACTAACTCATTCATTCTTTCATTCATAATCCCATTTTACCACAAAGCAAGCCCTCCTCACAATAGAGAAGGGCTGAAAAATAGTTCATAGTGTAATATTTTCTTAAAAATGAGATTATGACTCTTTTTCAAAATGACTTCGTACATAAACGAGGGATAGACAAGATAGGATGACAACCCCGCTTCCAATTATCAGGAAAGAAGAGAGATGAACACTTGGTAGCACTGTCATAAACCCTTTTGCAATCGGCATAAATAGAATGGCTAGGGTAAAAATGGTGCTTAGGACTCTTCCCAAGTATTCCCCCTCAACCTTGGTTTGAACCTGAGTAAAAAAGTGAATATTAAAAATCGTCATAAACAGTTCACAAACTAAATTTCCAGAAAAGGAGAGAAAAGTTGGCAGTGGTAATCCCATCATAAAAACTCCAACTCCAGTTAAAGCCAATAGAATCAAAAGATTATAAACACTTGCCTTTATTTTACTAGCTAGAAGAGCTCCAATAATCGAACCAATAGCGCCCATAGTTAAAATAGTTGCATAAGCTCCTTCTACCCCGTATAGCCGATTTGAAAAAGGGAGGAGAAATTCAAAAGCTGCAAAAAAGAAATTAACACTGGAAGCTACTACCAAAAGGAAAAAGATCTCTTGCTGGCGCCAAATATAGCGAATCCCTTCTTTCATATCAGCAAAAATATTTTTCCAGCTGAAAGTCTTTTTCTCTTGTTCCTGAGTCTCTTTTTGGGGGAGAAAAGCTACTAAGGTAAATGCAATGAAAAAACTAATGGCATCTAAAATAAGTGTCATATGAAGACTGGCAAATTGTAAAACGAGGAAAGAGAGTACAGGGGAGCTAACGCCTACAACCTGCAAAATGAGCTCTAAGCGAGCATTGTAGGTCACAATCTCGTCTTTCTCTACAACCTCAGTTATAATGGCTTTGTTGGCTGTACGAGAAAATGCAAAGGCAACCGCCTGAACAATATTTGCGAAGACCAGAGCAGCAATCATCAAGCTGTCATTTCTGATAAACGAAATAGCTAAACAGAGAATACCGCAAATCAAGTCTGTTGTCATCAAAATTTTGCGACGTGAAAAGCGGTCTGAAATCACTCCACCAAAGGGATTGACTAGAATCGATGTAACCAACTCAGAAATTTGATAAATACCAAGAACAGTCTGTCCTATCGTTCCCATTGATGCCAACCACACACTGTTTCCATAATCATAGAGCATATTTCCTATTTTATTAATGGCCCCACGACTAATCAACTGGATTGCATGTCGATTCATATAAAAATCTCCTCTCAAATTTTGAAACTATTGTATCAAAACTGAAAGGAGTCTCTTTATTTTTCCCTTATTTGGGAAATTTAAGGATTTACAAATTTCTCATAATGTTCCTGATAGTAAGCCACTTGCTCTGGAAGTCCAAGCACATTAAAAATATGCATAGCCTCCTGCATCTGGCTACAACCTTCTTCTTTCAAGTTTCTCTGGTAGTGGGCGAAACCTTTGAGATAATGAAAGATATTGCGCTCATAAAGCTTGATACCATTTCCAATCAACTTCTCCACATAGCCCTCAAAATAGTCCGCATTCGCAAAGGAACGGTTCTCCAAACAATGCTGGTAACAGTTAAGAGCTAGAATCAAAACGAGTTTACGATGCCGACCAATTTCCTTGTAGTAGTCTTCTCGCTCCATGACTTCTCTGCCAATCCGAGCCACATAGTCCACATTGTAGAAAGTATAGAGATTCCCGAAAAGAATCAACTCATACATAGTCCATTCTTCTGTTTGAAAAAGATAATCCGCTACCTTTTCCAAATCACTCTGCCTCATCGTGTAATGAGCATCTCTTTGACAAATCAGGCCCTGTAACAAAATCCAATTCAGCTCAAAATAGAGGGGATTGGTCGAACTCTTTGCTTTCTCAAGTTGTTCCTTTTGAAGCTTTTGAAAACCTGCAATATCATTTGAGTAGTAAAGCGGAATAATCTGCGCCATCAAGGCAACATGTTCATGATTTTGAAAATCCCTAGCCTTGTCCATGAAATTTTCAATAGTCACATGAATATTGTCCAAAATCTCAAAGAAACGGGAAACTGCTAGATCAGACTCCCCAAGCTCGAAACGAGATAGTTGAGAAGTTGAACATGATTCACCTGCCGCCTCTTTTAAGGAGTATTTCCCACTTGTTCGAAATTCACGAAATACCTTTCCAAGATGTTCCATTTCTTACACCTGCTCCGACAATTCTTCCCACTCAAGCATGGCTTCTTCCTGACGGTGGCTGATTTTGTCAAGTTCAGCCTGCAATTCCATCAGTTTTTCAGCATCGTTGGTTTCCAGCATTTGTTCAGAAATGGCTTGATTTTGACTTTCTAACTCTTCAATTTCAGCCTCCAAACTCTCGATTTGACGCATGAGCTTGCGGGCTTCTTTCTGACTTTCTTTCTGGGCTTGGTAGTCATTAGCTGGACTTGTTTCTTTGGCTTGATTGCTGGTTGAAGCTTCCTCAGCCTGAGTCATTTCTACTTCTGCTTTCTTCTCAACATAGTAGTCATAATCTCCAAGGTAGAGGGTTGAGCCATTTTCAGACAATTCTAGAACATGGGTAGCGACACGATTGATAAAGTAACGGTCGTGGCTGACAAAAAGCAAGGTCCCATCAAAATCTATCAGAGCATTTTCTAACACTTCCTTGCTATCAATATCCAAGTGGTTGGTTGGCTCGTCAAGGATCAAGAAGTTGTTATTTTCCATGGACAATTTAGCCAAAAGCAAACGAGCTTTTTCGCCACCTGACAGCATACCGACTGATTTTTTAACATCATCACCAGAGAAAAGGAAGGCACCAAGGCGGTTACGAATTTCAACTTCTGGTGTCAGTTTAAAATCATTCCAGAGTTCATCCAGTACAGTATTACTCGCTGTCAGCTTGCTTTGGGTTTGGTCATAGTAGCCAACCTCAACATTAGCGCCAAAGCGTTTTTCTCCCTTGATAAAAGGAATCTGATCAACGATAGACTTGATAAAGGTTGATTTCCCAATACCATTTGGACCAACGATAGCGACAGCATTCATCTTACGAAGGTCTAGGTTGATAGGCTCTGACAATATTTCCCCATCATAGCCAATGGCCGCATTTTCAACGGTTAAAACGATATTACCTGATGTTTTTTCAGACTGGAAGGTCATATTGGCTGATTTCTTACTAGTTTCAGGTTTGTCCAAACGCTCCATTTTTTCCAATTGTTTCCGACGAGATTGAGCACGTTTGGTTGTTGAAGCTCGGACTAGATTGCGATTGACAAAGTCTTCTAGAGCCGCGATTTCCTTCTGTTGCTTTTCATAGTTTTTTGCCTCAGTAGCTAGCTTTTGCTCCTTTAACTCAACAAAACGAGAGTAATTGCCTACATAACGATCCAAGGAATGCTTAGTTAAATCGAGTGTAACCGTCGCAACCTTGTCCAAAAAGTAACGGTCGTGACTGACAATAATGAGGGCGCCGCTATAGTTCACCAAGTAATTCTCTAGCCAGGCTATGGTTTCAATATCCAAGTGGTTGGTTGGCTCGTCCAAGACCAAGAGATTGGGCTTTTCAAGGAGCATTTTGGCCAGCGCCAGACGAGTATTTTGGCCACCTGAAAGCTCGGCAATTTTCATCTGCCACATAGACTCGTCAAACTTGAAACCATTTAAGATAGCGCGGATATCAGCTTCGTAGGTAAAGCCACCAGCCTGGCGGAAATTCTCTGATAAACGATCATAATCCGCCATCAGTTTATCCAAATCCTCACCAGACTTTTCACCCATCTCCAACTCCATCTGACGCAGTTGTTTCTCCGTACGGCGTAGATCATCAAAGACATGGAGCATTTCATCATAAATGGTATTCTCAGACTCAAAACGGCTATCTTGGGCTAGGTAAGACAGAGAAATATCTTTTTTCTTATTGATTTCTCCACTAGTTGGCTCCTCTTCCCCAACCAAAATCTTTAAAAGAGTAGACTTACCTGCACCATTTTTCCCAACGAGGGCAATCCGATCACGTTCATCTACCTGCAGATTGATATTATCAAAGAGAACCTCGCCTGCAAAAGAGCGTTCAATTTTATTAGCTTGTAAAATAATCATACATCTATTTTACTATCTTTTTCTCTTTTGCACAATTGCAATGAAAAAAGTTCGAGTGGTATACCCGAACCCTTTATATTAGTATCCAATGCCTCCACGGAATGTGCGAGCCATATCTTTTAAGTCATAGTTTTTAGAAGAGGTATCAATGGTCCATTTACCATCTTTCTTGGTCATCTTAATTTCATAACCCTCTTTCTTCATGTTATCACTAGTGTCTAGTGGAGTTGAATCAAATTGACTTGGTGCATTTTCTAAAATGTACTTCTCACCAGCTTTCATAGCTTCTGAGTAGTTGCTATATTTACCTTTGTTTTCTTCGTAGAATTTACGACTCAATTCATGAACTTTCAAATTATCCAAGTCGATTGTTTCTGGTCTAACATAAACAACAGCATAATCAGGCAAGTATGTCTTCACCTTGTAATCAACTTTTGCTCTCTTAGCATTTGCTTTGATGTAGGCATCTGCGAATGTTCTAAGTTCTGAATCAGACGGTTTGTAGTTATAGAAGCCTTTTCCGAATGACTCTGTAAATTTCTTGATAAACTCTTCTTTATCAGCTTTCGCATCGTTTGTGAACTCAGCGCTGTCATCAGAAGACTTTTTATCATCAGCAAGCGCAACAACTTGCGACTTATTATCAGTAGCACTTAGGTTCGTTCCACCACCAGAACTTTCCCCATTGAGGTAAACAGCATCAACATATTTTTTCATTACATCTTTTGCTTCATCAATATTGTCTTCATATTGACTTGGATCAACCTTAATAGCTACATCGTTATTCTTTTTAGAATTTTCTTTGATGTCATCATAAAAGCTAGGTGCGAAGTGAAGTTCATACTTAGCATTCTTATCGACTTCATACACTACATAACCAGCAACGCTCTTTCCTTTAGAAAGACTGTCTCCATATGACATAAACTTGGTTTTACTGTCGCTTTCGTAGATTTGAATTGGTTGTAATTTTTCATCTTTTTCATTATAAAGCGTAATATCTTGGCTAGTAAAACTAAACTGTTTATCACGATTATTCTTGATTTCGACTTGGAGTGCAAGGTAGCTTGAAGACGAATCTTCGTCTTTAGGTAATACAAACATACCGTCTTTGACAGAAACTTCAAAGTTTGAGTTCGAGGCAGTACCATTGTCGCTTGCTTTTTTTTGAGCTCCACAGGCAACAAGTGCTAAAGCTGATAAAAGCAAAGCAGAATGCTTAAGAATTTTTTTCATAATGGATTCTCCTTTAATGATTTACTATATTTTACCATACGCACTATAAAATTCAAAACAGAAACCAGATATTTTCAAAATATCTTAAATTTATAGAGTTTTAACTTAAATTTTTCTATCTGTTCATTTGATACATTAAAGGATTCTTTATAAAAAGAATAGAATATAACAATATTTTTGATTTTTTTCTTCAACAAACCTACAAAATGAATTATAAACTTTCATGTTATAAAGTATCTAATAATTAATTTTCATCCCTAACTTAGTATAAGTTAACACGGTAGTCACCATTTTTCCACTAAAAAGTAAAAAGTAAATTTCCTACATTTTAAGTTATGCTAACGTTTTACTAAAATGTCAAATCGTGATATAATGAATGCGATTAAAGCTAATAGACAAAGGAGACATTCTATGACTTACCAAGAAAATTATCAAAAATGGGTAGATTTTGCTGACCTTCCAGACTACCTTCGCCAAGACTTAAACAATATGGACGAAAAAACAAAGGAAGATGCCTTTTATACCAATCTAGAATTTGGTACTGCTGGTATGCGTGGTTTAATCGGTGCGGGTACAAACCGCATCAATATCTACGTTGTTCGCCAAGCAACAGAAGGATTGGCTCGTTTGATTGAGTCAAAAGGTGGAAACGAAAAAGAGCGTGGTGTAGCAATTGCCTACGATAGCCGTCACTTCTCACCAGAATTTGCCTTTGAATCTGCGGCAGTTCTTGCTAAACACGGTATCAAATCTTACGTATTTGAAAGCCTTCGTCCAACTCCTGAACTGTCATTCGCTGTTCGTCACCTCAACTGTTTTGCAGGTATCATGATTACTGCCAGCCATAACCCTGCTCCATTTAACGGTTACAAGGTTTATGGTGAAGACGGTGGGCAAATGCCTCCACATGACGCGGATGCTTTGACTACTTACATCCGTGCTATCGAAAATCCATTCGCTGTCGAAGTTGCTGATGTCGAAGCTGAAAAAGCTTCTGGTTTGATTGAAGTCATTGGCGAAGCCATTGATGCAGAATACCTTAAAGAAGTTAAAGACGTAAACATCAACCCAACATTGATTGAAGAATTCGGTAAAGACATGAAGATTGTCTACACACCACTTCATGGTACGGGTGAAATGTTGGCTCGTCGTGCTCTTGCTCAAGCAGGATTTGACTCTGTTCAGGTTGTTGAAGCACAAGCAACTGCAGACCCAGACTTCTCAACCGTAAAATCTCCAAACCCAGAAAGCCAAGCAGCCTTTGCCCTTGCTGAAGAACTTGGTCGTCAAGTTGGTGCAGACGTTCTTGTGGCAACTGACCCTGACGCTGACCGTGTTGGTGTTGAAGTTCTTCAAAAAGATGGTAGCTACCTCAATCTTTCAGGTAACCAAATCGGTGCTATCATGGCTAAATACATCTTGGAAGCTCACAAAAATGCTGGTACTCTTCCTGAAAATGCAGCTCTCTGCAAGTCTATCGTATCAACTGACTTGGTAACGAAGATTGCTGAAAGCTACGGCGCAACCATGTTCAACGTTTTGACTGGTTTCAAATTTATCGCAGAGAAAATCCAAGAATTTGAAGAAAAACACAATCACACTTACATGATGGGATTTGAAGAAAGCTTCGGTTACTTGATCAAACCATTCGTACGTGATAAAGACGCAATCCAAGCCGTTCTTGTCGTTGCTGAGCTTGCTGCCTACTACCGTTCACGTGGTCTGACACTTGCTGATGGTATCGAAGAAATCTACAAAGAATACGGATACTACGCTGAAAAGACTATCTCTGTTACTCTTTCTGGTGTTGATGGTGCTGAACAAATCAAGGCAATCATGGCTAAATTCCGTAACAATGCTCCGAAAGAATGGAATGCAACAACTATCACTGTCGTAGAAGACTTCAAGGCTCAAACTGCTACTGCTGCTGACGGTACTGTTACAAACTTGACAACTCCTCCAAGTGATGTGTTGAAATATACACTTGCTGACGGTTCATGGATTGCAGTTCGCCCTTCAGGTACAGAACCAAAAATCAAATTCTACATTGCAGTTGTAGGGGAAAGCAACGAAGATTCACAAGCTAAGATTGCTAACATCGAAGCGGAAATCAATGCTTTTGTTAAATAAGAAATTATAAAAGATGAGACCAACCAATCTCATCTTTTTTTCGTATCAAATCTAAGCATTTTTAGAAACTTTATGGCATACTAGACTTATCAATGAAAGCGAGGTAATCTCATGGAACAATTTTTAGAAAACATCAAAGACCTTGAAGTCACTACAGTTGCGCGTGCGCAAGAAGCACTCGATAATAAAGAAACTGCAACCTTCTTCATTGGTCGCAAAACTTGCCCCTACTGTCGTAAATTTGCAGGTACATTGGCAGGTGTCGTAGCTGAAACCAAAGCTCACATCTACTTCATCAACAGTGAAGAACCAAGCCAACTCAATGCTTTGCAAGATTTCCGTTCACGTTATGGAATCCCAACCGTACCAGGATTTGTTCATATTGCAGATGGCCAAATCAATGTCCGTTGCGACTCTTCTATGTCAGCACAAGAAATCAAGGACTTTGCTGGATTGTAAAAGATATATAAAAAGAAGGCACCCGCCTTCTTTTTATATATCTGTTAATGGTGTTGCAGTATCTGGTGAGGTATCATAAACCTTAAAGTCTACTCCGACTCCCAGATCCGCTTGGGCTAGCTGGTTGACCATAGTCATATGAGCCAGCTCCTTGATATTGTTCTCTTTGGACAAGTGACCAAGATAAATTTTCTTGGTTCGATTTCCCATTGCACGAATCATGGCCTCAGCTCCGTCTTCGTTAGAAAGGTGACCGAGATCCGATAGGATACGCTGTTTGAGTCGCCAAGCATAAGAGCCTGCTCTCAAAATCTCTACATCATGATTGGACTCAATGAGGTAACCGTCCGCATTTTCGACTATTCCAGCCATACGGTCACTGACATAACCTGTATCGGTCAACATGACGAAGCTCTTGTCGTCTTTCATAAATCGGTAAAACTGGGGTGCTGCTGCATCATGGCTGACCCCAAAACTCTCAATGTCGATATCGCCAAAGGTTTTGATTTTGCCCATTTCAAAGATATGCTTTTGCGAAGAGTCCACCTTGCCGAGGTACTTACTATTTTCCATAGCCTGCCAAGTCTTTTCATTGGCGTAAAGATCCATGCCATATTTGCGAGCCAAGACACCGACCCCATGGATATGATCTGAGTGCTCATGCGTAATCAGAATCGCATCCAGATCTTCAGGTTTGCGATTGATTTCAGCTAGCAGGCTAGTAATTTTCTTACCAGATAAGCCTGCATCTACTAGAATTTTCTTTTTTGGGGTTTCCAGATAAAAGGAATTTCCACTGGAGCCTGATGCTAAAATACTGTATTTAAAGCCTTTTTCACTCATTCTAGTCTTCTATTTCGTCCTCCCATATTTCTTCTTTTACGGCATCCTTATCATAAGGGAGCACTATTGTAAAGGTTGAGCCCTTACCGTATTCACTTTTGGCCCATATAAAGCCATTGTGTTGTTTGATGATTTCTTTTGCGATAGCCAGACCTAGACCAGTTCCACCTTGAGCCCGACTTCTTGCACGATCCACACGGTAGAAGCGGTCAAAGATCTTCGGCAAATCTTGCTTTGGAATACCTAGACCTTGGTCTTTGATGGATAAAATCATCTGGTCATCAGTGGTCTTCATGCTAACAGTGATTTTCCCACCATCTGGTGAATACTTGATGGCATTGTTAAGAATATTATCAATCACCTGAGTCATCTTATCGGTATCAATCTCGATCCAAACTGAATTAATAGGGTAATCTCTAACAAGTTCATATTTTTTCTCGTCATCCTGACTTCTCATCTTATCAAATCGGTTGAGAATAAAGGTGATGAATGCAGTAAAATTAATCAATTCCACATCTAGCTGACTTGTCGCATTATCAATACGAGAGAGATGTAAGAGATCTGTCACCATCCGCATCATACGGTTGGTTTCATCGAGTGAAACCTTGATAAAATCAGGAGCAACAGGATCATACAAGGCTCCCTCGTCCAAGGCTTCAAGATAAGATTTTACACTGGTCAAAGGAGTCCGCAACTCGTGACTCACGTTTGAAACAAAGAGTCTTCGTTCACGCTCTTCCTTCTCCTGCTCGGTCGTATCATGTAAAACGGCAACCAAACCAGAGATGAAACCTGACTCACGGCGAACTAGAGCAAAACGTACACGAAGGCTCAGGTATTCCCCATTCACATCTTGGGAGTCAATCGTTAACTCAGGAATCTGTGTAATCAGGTCACGCAGCTCATACTCATCTTCTATCTTTAGTAATTCGAGGATGCTTTTATTCAGAACATCTTCTTTCTGTACACCGAGCTGTTTCTTGGCCATATCGTTGATCATAGTAATCTGGCCACGGCGATTGGTCGCAAGAACGCCATCTGTCATGTAAGAAAGAATACTGTTCAATCGTTTACTCTCTTGTTCCAGATTTTCTTGGGTCAAACGAATAACTTCTGACAAATCGTTCAGATTATTGGTGATATTGGTGATTTCTGTACTTCCTTGCAAGTCCAAAACTTGAGAATAATCACCTGCAATCAAGTCCTTAACCTTTTGATTTATCTCCTTCAGACGGATATTATCCCGACGATTTTCCAGTAACAGCAAGGTCACTACCAGGATAAAGCCAAGTAAAATCAAGATAAAGATAAAATCGCTGGTCAGAATAGTTTGTCTAATATCTTCAATCATTATTTCTCATATAGTATCCAACACCACGACGTGTGAGAATGTACTCTGGACGACTTGGAGTATCTTCTATTTTCTCACGCAAGCGTCTAATGGTCACGTCCACAGTACGAACATCACCAAAATAGTCATAACCCCATACAGTCTCAAGCAAGTGTTCACGTGTAATCACTTGTCCAATATGAGATGCCAAGTGATACAAGAGTTCAAACTCACGGTGGGTTAAATCTAATTCCTCACCATATTTCTTCGCCACGTAAGCATCAGGAACGATTTCCAAATCACCAATTTGTAAAGGTTGCGTCTTCTTCTCATCAGACTCTTGGCTATCCACAGAAACCAGGTCTGTACGACGAAGCAGAGCCTTGACACGAGCCTGCAACTCACGGTTTGAGAAAGGTTTTGTAACATAATCATCTGCACCTAACTCTAAACCAATAACCTTGTCAAACTCGCTATCCTTAGCTGATAGCATGATAATTGGCACGCTACTAGTCTTACGAATAGCTTTAGCAACTTCTAAACCATCAATTTCAGGTAGCATCAAGTCGAGGATAATAATATCTGGCTGCTCTGCTTCAAATAGCTCAATTGCCTCACGACCATTGAAGGCTGTAACAACTTCATAACCTTCCTTGGCCATATTAAACTTAATAATATCTGAGATTGGTTTCTCATCATCTACAATTAATATTTTTTTCATTTTATCACCTTTTCTCTATCTATTATAACAAAAAAATGCAAAGAAGGCACAAATGGCTACTGTAAGCCTTCATCTTCAAGAGTTGTTTTTATAAGTCTGCCAAATTTTTTGTTGAGGTTTCGCAAGTGGATAATCAGAAAACTCCTGAGGAGAAACCCAACGAATTTCTCTGTCCGAAAACTGTTTTGTTTCCGTCACTTGACCAGCTTGGATTTGAATATGCCATTTCCGATGACTAAATACATGCTTGACTTGGTCAAATACTTGATGGGACCAATCAACTTCTAAGTCATAATCCTGCTCAAAGCTTTCTTGAGGGCTTGGTCCAAACGCTCTGCTTTCCTCTTTGACTTGTGAAAAGAGATCTAGTTGATTATCACCGCTAGAGAAATCGTCAACTTCGATCAGGGGGAAGTGCCAAAAACCAGCTAACAGTTTCTCGCTTTCGTTTTTCTCAAGTAGATATTGACCACGGTCATTGCGTACAACTAAGGCCTTGAGATAAATTGGGAGAGGCTTTTTCTTGGATTCTTTAATCGGATAACGACCCATGGTGCCATTCTGATAGGCTGCGCTAAATTCCTTAACAGGACTTTCTTCTGGTCGAGGGTTAACCGGAGACTCTATATCAGAGCCCAAGTCCATCAGAGCTTGGTTAAAGTCACCTGGTCGTTTCGGGTCAATCAAGATTTCCATAATAGCTTGGAAAATCTTGCGATTGCTGGGAACTCCGATATCATAATTTACCTCAAACAAGCGTGCTAAAACTCGCATGACATTGCCATCAACCGCTGGCTCAGGCAAATTAAAAGCAATACTGGAAATAGCTCCCGCAGTATAAGGGCCAATCCCTTTCAGGCAAGATATTCCTTCATAAGTGTTTGGAAATTGTCCCCCAAAGTCAGTCATAATCTGCTGAGCTGCAGTCTGCATATTGCGCACTCGAGAATAATAGCCCAATCCCTCCCAAGCCTTCAACAAACGTTCTTCAGGGGCATTGGCCAGACTTTCAACTGTTGGAAACCAGTCCAAGAATCGTTCGTAGTATGGAATAACTGTATCCACTCTAGTCTGCTGGAGCATGATTTCAGATACCCAGATGTGATAAGGATTTTTACTTCTCCTCCAAGGTAAATCTCGCTTGTTTTCATCATACCAATTGAGGAGTTTTTCACGAAAAGAAATAATCTTCTCCTCCGGCCACATGACGATACCGTATTCTTTCAAATCTAACATATCTCTAGTATAACACAGAAGACTCTAACTGTCCTTCTCTCAGTACTAAAAAGCCTCTTCCCATGGGAAAGAGGACTAAATCTTATTGATGAACTGCTTGAGCTGCTGTGATAAGGGTCAACTTGTACACATCATCTGCATTACATCCACGAGAAAGGTCGTTAACAGGTTTGTTCAAACCTTGCAAAACAGGTCCTACAGCCGCAAAACCACCGAGACGTTCTGCCATCTTGTACCCAATATTTCCGGCTTCGATACCTGGGAAGACAAAAACATTTGCTTGACCAGCTACATTACTTCCTGGAGCTTTAAGAGCTGCAGTTTCAGGAACAAAGGCAGCGTCAAATTGCAACTCACCATCAATCTCAAGGTCGGGACGCAAGTCGTGAGCAATTTTAGTTGCTTCAACAACCTTATCAACACTTTCACCAAAACCTGAACCTTTAGTAGAATAGCTTAGCATAGCAATTTTAGGTTCAATACCAAACATCTTAGCTGTGATTGCTGAGTTGATGGCAATTTCAGCCAAGGCTTCCGCATCTGGATTGATATTAATGGCACAGTCTCCAAATAGGTAACGTTCCGTACCGCGTACCATGAGGAAGGCACCTGAAGTACGAGTTACGTTTGGTCGAGTTTTAATGATTTGTAGGGCTGGGCGAACTGTTGAAGCAGTTGAGTGAATCGCACCAGATACCATACCGTCAACCAAGCCCAAGTAGACTAGCATCACACCAAAGTAGTTGACATCTTCAACCAAAACTTTGCGCGCTTCTTCTTCAGTCATTTTGCCCTTACGACGCTCTACTAAAGCAGCAACCATTTCTTCAAATCGAGGATAGTGTTGAGGGTCAATGACTTCATAACCATCCATGATTCCTTCAATTTCAAGATAAATTTTAATTTTTTCAGGATTTCCAAGCAAAACAGGGATTACTTCTGTTTCTTTTACCAAGCGTTTTGTCGCTTGAAGAATACGTGGCTCTTCCCCTTCAGGGAGAACGATACGAGCATTTTTGCCAACCAGGTTGGCTTTGAGACTTTCAAAAACTTCCATGAGTTTTCTCCTTTAAGAAAATAAATTATACTCCAAATTGTTTTTAAAGAGTATTAGTTGATAACTGAGTAATAAGATTGCTGAAATCATCCGGCAAGCGGCTTTCTAATTGCAAATCTTGCTCTAGAAAAGGATGATAAAAAGATAAATAATGGCAATGCAGAGCTTGACGTTGGATACCGTCATCCAGACTACCACCATACAAATCGTCTCCCAACAAAGGAAAACCGATGTGAGAAAAATGCACTCGTATCTGATGAGTTCGCCCAGTATGAAGACGAATATCGACTAGGTGAATATTTCCATAAGACGCGACAACTTTGTAAGATGTATGGGCGTATTTCCCACCTTTGGCAACCCGTCTCGTGATAATGGAGTCCACATCACGCGCAATCGGGGCAATAATCTCCCCTTCAGGCTCCAAGACACCAGCTCCTTTAACCAAAGCAAAGTAACGTTTTTCGATAGACTTTCGTTGCAACTGCTTGTCTAAACGTGCATGAGCGTAGCCGTGCTTGGCAAAAAGCATCAAACCAGAAGTATCTCTATCAAGCCTAGTCACGATGTGAACTTGCTGATTTTCATATTCCTGTTTAACATAGTAGCCCTTGATAAAATTGGCAATGGTATTGGAATGATTGACACTGGGGATGGATGCTACTCCATAAGGTTTATTCAAAACCAAAAAATGGTCATCCTCATAGAGGATATCCAGTTGACGCTCAATTGCTTCAAGACTTTCAAAGCCTTCCTCAGCTGGAATATCGATGGTAACCCTATCTCCAATATCTAAGAGATGGATTGCATTTTGAGGTTGGCCATTGACCAAAATAGCCCCACCTCGAAACTTAATCTTAGCCAGAAGTCCCTTAGAAACCTCGTGTTTCTTGAGGAAGGTCTTGACTTTGACATGCTCATCTGCGATAAATTCGAACCTCATTCATCCACCTCGCCGATGAAGGCATCTTTGACACGATTCCAGAAACTAGTGTGACTTGGAGTCGCTACGAAGTGAATCTTATGATGGTCGATTTGATACTCAATCCGTTCAATATTACGGAATGAATAAACGCTGTTATCGACTGATATCGTGTGGTAATCATTGCGTGTCGGCAAGAGTTCAATCTTATCCTTTTTGGGAATAATGATTGATGATCCCAAAGTGCGGTAGACTCGATTGTTAAGACTCGCTATCTCCGTCAACTGCAAGGCTTCAATGGTCGGATGCAAGACAGCTCCACCCAAGGACTTGTTGTAGGCAGTACTACCCGTCGGCGTTGAAACAGTCACTCCATCTCCACGAAATCTCTCGAACGGAACATGGTTAATGATGATATCTGCCACCATGGTGCGGTCTGATCGACGGATACTCGCTTCATTTAAGGCTCGGAAGATTTTCACTTCTCCATTTTCAAGCGTTACCTTGACATTCAAGACTGGATAAGAAACTTTGGCACCAGTATCTAGTAAAAGATTGGTCACCAACTGATCCAACTCAAAATCACGATAGTCTGTGTAAAATCCCAAATGTCCTGTATGAACACCTACAAATCGAACCTTGTCTAACTGATTCTCATACTTGTGAAAGGCAGACAAAAGCATCCCGTCGCCACCAATAGAAATGACGATGTCGGGATTGGTATCGTTCAGTATAAAATGTTGTTTCTTGAGTTTTTCCCTCAGCTCATGCAAAACCTTCTGACTTTGCGGTTTTCTATTTGCTATGAGGTCAACTCGTTTACCTGTATTCTTCATCTGTATCGTCACTATTTCCTACACCATCATTTAATTTTCTGCTCAATGGATCAAAGAGAGCCTGCGCTTCCTGAATATCGTCACGAATCTTACCCATTTCTTCATCTAGCTGATGAGCTATTTTCGCTGTAATTTCCAATCTTGTCCTGATTTCTTCTGGAAAATCACCTTGGTATTTATAATTGAGCGAGTGTTCTATCGTAGCCCAGAAATTCATGGCTAACGTCCGTATTTGAATTTCCGCCAAAATCGTCTTAGCCCCGTTGATCGTATCAACCGTATACTCGACAACCACGTGATAAGAACGATAACCCGAAGCCTTACGATGAGTGATATAATCTCGTTCTTGAACGACTCTCATATCTTGGCGTTTACGTAGAATCTCAACTACTTCTTTAACGTCATCAACAAACTGAACCATGACACGTAAACCAGCAATATCTTGCAGATCATGTTCTAGACTTGCATAAGTAATTCCTCGACGAGCCATTTTTTCTTTAATACTTTCAATCGGTTTTACCCGACCCGTTACAAACTCAATCGGAGAATGCTTGTTTTGCTTACGATACTGTTTGCGAATTCCCCGAAGTTTAATCTTCAATTCACCAACAGCCTGAATGTAAGGATCTAAAAATTCTTCCCATTCTATGGTCATACTTTCTCCCTTGTAATGTTTGATTGCTCTGTCGAAAATCTTTGATTTTTTCAGTACATTCGTATACAATAAATACATTGTCCATTATACCATAAATCGCTTTCAAAGATATAGAAAAGGTTGAAAAAATGAAACATTTAGAAATAGAATTGAAAACACTTCTGAAAAAAGAGGGATATGATCATCTAAAAAAACAGTTTTCCCATATCCAACCCGTTCTTCAGAAGAACTACTACATTGACACACCAGATTTCCAATTGCGTGAAAAGAAGGTTGCCATGCGCATTCGCACTTTTGCAGATTGGGCGGAATTGACCTTAAAAGTGCCTCAAACTGTAGGAAATATGGAATACAACCAGAAACTAACTCTTCCAGAAGCTGAATCGTACCTAGGAAAACAAAAACTACCTCAAGGGCTCGTTCTAGAGAAGCTCGCTAAGGTTGACATCGAAAGCCATGACTGGCTTGTTCTAGGCTGCCTTTCCACCCTTCGTTATGAAATGAAAACTGAGATTGGCTTAATGGCCTTAGATGAAAGTCATTACTTTGACCAAACGGACTATGAACTCGAGCTTGAAGTCACCGACCATGAAAAAGGGAAAGCCGATTTTCAGAGATTTTTGGATGAAAATCAGATAACTTATCAGAAGGCTCCATCAAAATTAATTCGTTTTATTAAAAGCATGAAAAAATACTGAAATAATCTCCATTTTTTGGTAAAATAGTAAAGATAAAAATAAAAGAATCTGGCTTTGAAAAACAAAACTTTCTCAAAGAAGATTCACAAAGTTTACAGAGGACGGTCTATAATGTCAGATAGAAACAACATGAAACTTTTCACCCTAAACTCTAACCATGAAATCGCTCAAAAGATTGCGGATACAGTTGGTGTACCTCTCGGGAAATTATCCTCTCGTCAATTTTCTGACGGCGAAATCCAGGTCAACATTGAAGAAAGTGTCCGTGGTTACGATGTCTACATCATCCAGTCAACCAGTTACCCCGTTAGCAACCACTTGATGGAGTTGTTGATCATGGTTGATGCTTGTGTACGTGCAAGTGCTCATAGTATCAACGTTGTCCTTCCTTACTTTGGTTATGCTCGTCAGGATCGTATCGCTTCTTCTCGCGAACCCCTCACTGCAAAACTAGTTGCCAATATGCTTGTCAAAGCTGGTGTAAGCCGTGTCCTAACGCTTGACCTCCATGCTGTTCAGGTCCAAGGTTTCTTTGACATTCCTGTAGACAATCTTTATACTGTTCCTCTATTTGCTAAGCACTACTGTGATAAAGGACTTCTTGGCTCTGATGTTGTTGTTGTCAGTCCAAAGAACTCTGGTGTTAAACGTGCACGTAGTTTGGCTGAATACCTTGATGCTCCTATCGCTATCATTGACTACGCCCAAGACGATTCTGATCGTAACGAAGGCTATATCATTGGGGATGTTGAAGGCAAGAAGGCTATCTTGATTGACGATATCCTAAATACTGGTCGTACTTTCTCTGAAGCAGCTAAAATCGTTGAACGTGAAGGCGCAACTGAGATTTATGCAGTATCCAGTCACGGTTTATTTGTTGAAGGTGCAGCAGACCTCCTTGACGCTACAAACATCAAAGAAATCCTCGTGACAGACTCAGTAGCAACCAAAGAACGAACTCCAGAAAATGTATGTTACATTACTGCTAGCGAATTAATCGGTGATGCTATCGTCCGCATCCATGAAAGAAAACCAGTCAGCCCACTCTTTGCTTACAACAAAAAGAAATAAGGTGATTCTTTGATTTATTTGGACAATGCTGCTACGACTCCTATGTCAGCAGTAGCTATTTCTGAAATGACCAAGGTCATGCAAGAAACTCATGGTAATCCTTCTAGTATTCATAGTCATGGTCGGCAGGCTGGCAAACTCTTGCGTGAAGCTCGTCAAGACTTAGCCCACTTACTAGGAACCAAACCTCAACATATCTTTTTTACGTCTGGTGGTACAGAAAGTAACAATACAGCCATCATTGGCTATTGTCTCCGTCATCAAGAACGTGGAAAACATATCATCACGACAGCTATTGAACACCATTCTGTGCTTGAAACCATCGATTACCTGGTGCAACATTTTGGCTTTGAAGTGACCATTATCCAACCAGTAAATCAAGAAATAACTGCCCAGCAAATTCAAGAAGCCTTACGTGACGATACCATTCTCGTTTCTACCATGTATGCTAATAATGAAACAGGAAGTCTCTTACCTATCGCTGAGATTGGACATATTTTAAAAGACCATCCTGCTGCTTATCATGTAGATTCTGTTCAAGCTATCGGAAAAATTCCTATCCATCCCGAGGAATTGGGAATTGATTTCCTCAGCGCTTCTGCCCACAAATTCCATGGACCAAAAGGTGTCGGCTTCCTTTACGCTTCGACTGGGGACTTTGACTCCTATCTTCATGGTGGTGATCAAGAACAAAAAAAACGGGCTGGAACAGAAAATCTCGCTGCCATTGTAGGCATGGTCGCTGCTCTCAAAGAGGATTTAAATGACCAAGTTGAGCATTACCAAAAACTAAGCGCGCTCAAATCTGCTTTTTTAGAAGAAATTGCAGGTCTCGAATACTATCTCAATGAAAGCAACCACCAACTACCTTATATTGTCAACATTGGCTTTCCTGGTCAAAAAAATGATTTGCTCTTGCTACGGTTAGACCTTGAAGGAATTTCAATTTCTACCGGTTCAGCTTGTACTGCTGGTATTGTGCAAACCAGTCATGTGCTTGAAGCATTTTATGGACCAGATTCACATCGTTTGAAAGAATCTGTCCGTATCAGTCTCTCTCCTCTTAACACTGAGGATGAACTGAAACAACTCGCACAAACCTTAAAAAATATTATTGGAGATTAATCTAATGGCATTCGAAAAAACCATTAAACTACAAAACTGCCGCTACGACTACACACTTAGCCCAACTGTCAAAAAGTTCACACTGAAAGATAATACTTTTTTTGAAACAAAAGTTGGAAACTTCGAACTGACTCGTCTACTTGAAAAAGTACCCAACAGTGGTGAAGGCTTCAAGCTAAAAATCATCATCAATAAAGACCTTACAGGTGCTAAACTCAACATTACTGACAAGTCAGGTCTTCGTTTAGTTAATATCTTTAAATCAGAAGACCACCACATTCATCAGGAAAAATTCTACTTCCTCATGGACAGTTTAGTAGAACGCGGTATCTTCACTAAAGAAGAAAGATAATTGACTATGTATCGACTTACCTATCAAGATAACTATCACGTAGAACGTACACTTGAATATAAGGATTACGAAGAGCTCATGTTATCTCTATCTGGCTGTGTGACCCTACCTGATACTCTCCTAATCAGCTCCTTAACGCTGAATGATAAGGTGATTTATCAAGGATTGGTTGGCGACCTCTATCGTTTTCTATCGCAAGCTCATTTTTCAGATAAAAACTAAGAAATTTCTTAGTTTTTTCTTGTTTTTGTTGATTTTTTCACAATGTTTCTATAAAATAGAAGAATAGAAAGGTTGTGATTTTGTGAAAGATAAACAGTCTGCTATTCCAAAAGCAACAGCAAAAAGACTCTCTCTCTACTATAGAATTTTCAAGAGATTTCATGCAGAAAAAATCGAACGTGCCAACTCCAAGCAAATTGCAGAGGCTATCGGTATCGATTCTGCGACCGTCCGTCGTGATTTTTCCTACTTTGGTGAACTAGGTCGTCGTGGTTTTGGTTACGATGTCAAAAAATTGATGAATTTTTTTGCTGATCTCCTAAATGATAACTCAATTACTAATGTTATGTTGGTTGGAATCGGAAATATGGGACATGCCCTTCTCCACTACCGCTTCCACGAGCGTAACAAGATGAAAATTATCATGGGCTTTGACCTAGATGACCATCCAGAAGTTGGAAGCCAGACACCTGATGGGATTCCAATCTATGGTATCTCACAGATTAAAGAAAAAATCAAAGAAGCAGATGTCAAAACTGCTATCCTAACAGTTCCAAGTGTTCAATCACAAGAAGTTGCCAATCTTTTGGTTGATGCAGGTATAAAAGGTATTCTCAGCTTTTCCCCTGTCCACCTTCACCTCCCAAAAGATGTGGTCGTTCAGTATGTCGATTTAACAAGCGAACTCCAAACTCTCCTCTATTTTATGCGTAAAGAGGATTAGAAAGCGAAAGCATTTATGAAAAAACCAGTTATTGGGATTACAGGAAATGAAAAAGCTCATCCAGATGATGACATCATGATGTGCTATGTAGCAAAGGGCTTTGTTGAAGGAGTCAAAGACGCTGGCGGAATTCCAATCATCCTACCGATTGGTGATCAAGAAATGGCTGCCTATTACATCAGTATCATTGATAAGCTCATCCTGACGGGTGGGCAAAATGTTGATCCAAAATACTATGGTGAACCAAAGGCTATTGATAGTGATGACTACCACCTTCAAAGAGATATTTTTGAACTAGCACTTATCAAAGAAGCGATTAAGCAAAAGAAACCAATTTTCTCTGTTTGTCGGGGTACTCAACTTTTCAATGTCGCCATGGGAGGCACGCTACACCAAGATATCGAGGATCATTGGCAGGACTGTTCAGCCGAATACACGACCCAACGCCTCGTAACGGAACCTGATACGATTCTCCGAGAAATCTATGGAGAAATCTCTCATATCAACTCCTTCCACCACCAGAGCATTAAAGATCTAGCTTCAAATCTTAAGGTTGTAGCACATGATCCTAAAGATGGAATCATTGAGGCTGTGACAACTACGGACGGTTTCCCTTATCTTGGTGTTCAATGGCATCCTGAATTTTTATTTGAAAATCGCCCCAAAGATAAAACGCTATTTGACTATGTTGTTAACGAACTCTAAATCAAATCCGTCTTTTCACGGTAACTAAAGTAATCCGAGTGCGATACAATCAAATGGTCCAAGAAAACAATTCCCATCAGTTCACAGGCTTCCTTGACTAGCTTAGTGACATGGTCGTCGTTTCGACTAGGAGATACAGCACCAGATGGATGATTGTGAACGAGAATCACCGAGGTTGCCATATGCTTCAATGCATAGTGAAGGATTTCTCTCGGTTCAGCAATACTACGTGTCGCAGAGCCGATGAAAATGGTCTGCTGATGAATGATTTGATTTTGAGTATTGAGATAGAGCGCCACTAGGTGCTCTTGTTTTTTGTCGCCAAGTTCCTGTTGCATTTTCTTGGCTAGCTTTTGACTACTGAGAATACTTTCCATCTCAAGGGTTTCATGTTTGTGAATGCGGTGTCCCAGTTCAATCACTGCTTGTAGTTCAATGGCTTTTATTCGCCCTATACCAGACAGACTCTGCAATTCCTGCAGGGTCATTTTTTTCAAATCGGTTAGACTGTTAAGACTATTCAAGACTTTCTGAGCAATTTCAAAAACATTGGCCTGACGTGTTCCTGTTCTGAGCAGAATAGCTAGTAATTCTTGATTGCTCAGAGCCTCTACTCCCTCTTTAACTAGTCTTTCTCTAGGCAAGAGTGAATCTTCTTGGAATGAAATACTGTACATAAAAATCCTCCTCACTTTATTATTCGTGAGAAGGATGGAAAATTAGATTTTTTTCTCAATTGGGGCAACACTGGCTAAGAGTTTTTTCAGCCCCACTTCTGGGAAATTGATTTTCAATTCCTGAGTATCTCCACTACCCGAAACTTCTAGGACCGTTCCCTCTCCCCATTTCTTGTGGAGAGCAATATCACCAATAGACCAGCTTGTATCACTAGACGCTGATTTTGCACCAGTTGCAAACTGTCCAAACGGAAGACCACTTGACTGGATAGAACTTGGTGCAGCATTGCGTTTCCGTTCTTGAAGCGCTTGAGCTAAGCTCATACCTTGACCGAAAGCAATCCCACCACTGCTATAAGATGCCTTAAAGCTAGTATTCGCTGGTTGAGCCAAACCTTGATACTCAAGCAAGTCCGAACTGATTTCATTGATGAAACGTGTTGGACGGTTATAATTTGTACGACCGAAAAGCAAGCGTGAGTTGGCATTGGTCAGATAGAGGATCTTTTCTGCGCGCGTGATACCTACATAGGCCAAACGGCGTTCCTCTTCTAGCTCATCTGGATCTTCAGCCGCACGGCTAAGCGGAAATACATTTTCCTCCATCCCAATGATTAAGACAACTGGGAACTCGAGTCCTTTCGCTGCATGGAGGGTCATCAAGGTTACTTCAGATGTCTCCTGACTGCCTGAATCCGTATCCGCAATCAAGGCTAAGTCATTCAAGAAACGACTGAGTTTATCCAAACCTGTTTCTTCTTCTTGACTATCAGGATTGTCATCAAAGTTCTTGGTAACAGATAGGAACTCTTCGATATTTTCAACCCTTGCCTTGCTTTCCAAGGTCGCTTGGGCATTGAGAATATCGATATAACCTGTTTTTTCTAGAACCGCCTCAACCAGCTCTGTAATGCTTAATTGGTCCAGTTGCTCCCGCAAATCCAAAATCATATTGGAAAAATCCCAAATAGACTGAGCTGCCTTACCCTTGATTCCTGATAACATGATATTGGCTGAAGCGTCTAGCATGGACATCTCTTGTAGGTTAGCAAAGTCGCGAATTTTCTCAACAGTACCTGGCCCAATTCCACGTTTAGGCTCGTTGATAATACGCTCAAAACTGATATTGTCACTCAAATTAGCAATAAGATTAAGGTAGGCAATAATATCGCGAATTTCCTTACGGCTGTAGAACTTGGTACCACCAACCATAGTATAAGGAATATTGGACTTAAGCAGGGCCTCCTCAATAGTACGAGATTGCGCATTAGTCCGATAAAGAACTGCAAAATCCTTGTGGAGGAAGTTTTGACTGCGACCAAGTTCATCGATGGTTTTGGCTACAAAAACAGCTTCATCTTGCTCGTCATTTGCACGATAGTAAATAATCTGCTCCCCATCAGCATTCTGAGTCCAGAGATTCTTAGGACGACGATTTTTATTATTTTTAATGACATCATTGGCGGCTTGGAGAATGGTTTTGGTTGAGCGATAGTTTTCTTCTAACAAGACAACCTTGGCTTGAGGATAATCTTTCTCAAAATCTAAGATATTTTGCATATCCGCACCACGCCAACCGTAGATAGACTGGTCCGCATCACCGACCACACAGATGTTTTTAAAGCGTGAAGCCAAGAGTTTGACCAATTGATACTGGGCATGGTTGGTATCTTGGTACTCATCCACGTGAATGTATTGGAACTTCTGCTGGTAGTAGGTCAAGACATCAGGATTTTGATCAAAAAGACGCAAGGTCAACATAATCAAATCATCAAAGTCAAGGGACTCAGACTGACGAAGCTCTTTTTGATAGGCTGTGTAACACTGGGCCACGATTTGCGTGTACATATCTCCAGCTTGGGCAGCATAAGCCACATCATCAATCAAGTCATTCTTAGCATTGGAAATAGTCCCCAAAATGGTTCGTTCATTCCATTTTTTAGGGTCCAAGTTTAATTGCTTGAGGATTCGTTTCATGAGGGTTCGCTGTTCACCAGGATCTACAATAGTGAAATTACGATTGTAGCCGATATGATCTGCATCACGACGCAGAATACGAACACACATGGAGTGAAAGGTCGCAATCAGACAGTCCTGAGTAGCTGGATTAAGACCATAAGCACGCTCTTTCATCTCACGCGCCGCCTTGTTGGTAAAGGTAATGGCCAAAATATTCCAAGGATTGACCATTTTTTCATCAATCAAATAAGCAATACGGTGGGTCAAAACACGAGTCTTTCCAGAACCAGCCCCCGCCATGATTAACAAGGGACCTTCTGTCGTTTGCACCGCCTCAGCCTGACGGTCATTCATTCCATTCAATAATGCGTTCATTTTCTCTTCCTTACTCTTGAAGTCAATGTTTCTATTATATCAGAAATCAGGGAAAATAGAAACTTTACAGAGAACACTTTGACAAGCCAAATTTTCATCAGTGCTTACAAAACATGTATTTTTCAAATGAAGTTGAGGTTATTCTTTGACAGGAAAAAGAGCTTGGATAGCATTTCCAAACTCTTTTAATATCATCTAAATCTTAGAACAATCCTAGAACGGTTCCATCACTTTCAACATCCATGTTGAGAGCTGCTGGACGTTTTGGAAGTCCTGGCATGGTCATAACATCACCAGTTAGAGCAACGATAAAGCCTGCACCTAATTTTGGTACCAATTCACGAATGGTAATTTCAAAGTTTTCTGGGGCTCCAAGTGCATTTGGATTGTCTGAGAAACTGTACTGAGTCTTAGCCATACAGATTGGCAATTTGTCCCAACCATTCTGAACGATTTGGGCAATTTGCGTTTGAGCTTTCTTTTCAAAGTTGACTTTGCTACCACGGTAGATTTCAGTAACAATCTTTTCAATCTTTTCTTGAACAGAAAGGTCATTGTCATGCAAACGTT